>NZ_JARAYQ010000334.1:0-7461 GCF_033794505.1 Streptomyces sp. MB09-01
AGGTGCGCTGGTAGCCGGTCCGGTCCTCCACCGCCAGCGGGAGCGCGGACACCGCGACCTCGATTGGCAGTACCTGGGGCACGCCGGCCGCGGCCGGCGCGAGGGTGGCGGATGGCGCGGCCGCGTGCGCGACCGTGGGCAGGGACATGGCCAGGGCGAAGGCGGCGGCCGCGACAGCGGACCGCTTCATGATCATCATGGGCCGGTTCTACCGGCTGCCGCACGGCCACCGACAGATCCCGGCCCCCGGATTCACCCTCCCGCGCACGCCGGTTCACCGAGGAAACGCCACTGCTGCCCCCGTTTCCCTCCTCCAGTGGCCGCGGCCGAACTCTCCGAGCGGAGAGACGTCCGCCGCGCCTGGTCGAGGAGTCGCTCAACAGAATCGTGGCCACCACCAGCACAGCGGCTGCAGGCCGACCACGCAGCGGCGCTCGGACCCCCCTGAGGGGTCCGAGCGCCGCTGCGTGCACGGGCGGCTCCCACCAAGCCGCTCGGGGCCGCCGGGGCTCGGCTACGGGCGGCGAGTGCCCTTGTGTACGGCCTTGGGGTCGTGGTTGCCCTTGCGGTTTCCGCTCTGCGGGTCGATGCGGAAGACCCCGCCGGCTCCCGTGACGACGTTCAGGCTGTCGAACAGATAGAGCTGGTCTGCCACCGCGCGGACGTTGGGCGGGGTCTGGGACGTGCCGGTGGCGTTGCGGACTGCCAGCCGCGCCGTGAGCAGGGCGTCGTGTGCCATGACCGCCCAGCCGCTGGCCAGGTGGGTTTTGTCGAACTCCTGCCCGTGATGGGTGGTGGTGAACTCGGTGGCGAAGTCCTTGTAGAGGGTCTGGTCGGGGTTGGCGCTGTCGGCGAGCTGATCGGGGTCGGCGAGCGGGACGTAGAGCACGGAGATGGGCGCGCTGGGGTCGTTCAGTCCCTCGATCTCGAAGTTCACGGTCGCTGCGTCGGAGCCGGTGACCACCGTGATCGGGTGGTGCGGCACGGGCGGTCATGCAGCTTCCCGATAAACGTCTCCAGGTAGGTCGCACGGCCCGCGTAGAACACCACGTCGGTTTTGGGAGTGCCGCACAGGTTGTTGGCGATGGTGCCCAGGCTGGTTGCCGCGCACGTCTTCACCGTGATCTTCCAGTTTCCGGCCACGGCCCGTCATAGCTGCCGTCGTCAATGTCCTGCGTGCTGCTGGCGCACTTGTAGGCCGGGGCAGCCGTGGCGGAGGAGCGGCCGGCGCCGCCACCGCCACGGCCACCGCCGCGCCCTGCATTCCGCATCGAGGGTGCCACGCGCTTCTACGGGTGCAGCTTGCGCTGTGGGCGTCGCGGCGGCTCGGAGTATGCGTCGGCCGGACGGCATCCGGGCCGACAGGCGCCGGTGGCCGGATCGGCGGCCTTTCGTGGCCGGCGTGTGGCCGGATAGGACTGGGCACCCGTGCCCCCCCTCTCCCGCCGATCGCCATGGAGGCGCACCCCGATGACCCCAGTCGGCATGACCAGCTTCGACGACGTCTACGCTCTCCCCGACCCCCGCGGGTACTTCACCGCCCTGGGGCCGTATGAGTACCAGACCCCAGGCCACGCCCAGCCGGTCTTCCGCGCGCTTGCCGCCGAACTCGGGCCGGGGCGGCGTACGGTCCTCGACGTGTGCTGCTCCTACGGGATCAACGCCGCCCTCCTCAACCACGACGTCACCCTCGAAGAACTCTTCGCGCACTACACCTCGGCCCGTTCAGCCGAACTCACCACCGCCGAACTCGCCGATCACGACCGTGACTTCTACGCGGTCCGCCGCCGCCCCGACGCCCTGCGGGCCATCGGCATCGACGTCTCGCGCCCCGCCCTGGACTACGCCGTGGCCGTCGGGCTGCTCGACGAGGGGCACTGTGTGGACCTGGAGCGCGCCGAGCCGGGGGAGCAGCTACGCGGCTCGCTGGACGGGACGGGCCTGATCACCGTCACTGGCGGCACCAGCTTCCTCACCGAGCGCACCTTCGCCCGGCTGTTCGCCGCTATCGGCCACCCCGTGCCGGTGGCTGCCTTCGTCCTGCGCACCCACGACTACGAGGCGATCTCCGGCTGCCTGGAATCGTACGGCCTCACCGTCGAGCGGGCCGCCACCACCCAGCCGCAGCGGCGCTTCACCGACCCCCGGGAGCAGGAGCGCGCGGTGGCCACCGTCACCGCGTTCGGGGAAGACCCGGCAGGGAAGGAGTCGAAGGGGTACTTCCATACCCGGCTGCACCTGGCCCGTTGAACACGCCCCTGGGAACCGAGGGGGCGGACCCGCCCCCTCCGCGACCTCACAGCACCACCAGACAGCCCCGCTGGCACGTCCCAGCAACGGTGCCGCCGCCTCCAGCTCACGCACCGCACGACAACGGCGGGACCTTCGGTCCAGGTCGACTCAGACCTAACCAACGACGAATCTCTTCCTCAGGTCACTAGTGCTGTGACCGCATTGGTTCGCCGGGTTGGTGGTCGCGGCGGTTGGATGTGGGGTGGTGTCCGATCCGATCGCTGGAGGTGCGGTGGCAGAGCCTGTCCGTGTGCGGAGACTTACTGATCAGGAGGGGCAGCGGTTGCAGCAGATCGTGCGCCGGGGCAGCACGAGTTCGGTGCGATACCGGCGCGCGATGATGCTGCTGGCTTCGGCCGGGGGGAACCGTGTCCCTGTGATCGCCCAGTTGGTGCAGGCCGACGAGGACACAGTCCGGGACGTGATCCACCGGTTCAACGAGATCGGACTGGCCTGCCTGGACCCTCGATGGGCGGGAGGCCGTCCCCGCCTGCTCAGCACTGACGACGAGGACTTCGTCATCCAGACGGCCACGACCCGCCCTGCCAAACTCGCCCAGCCCTTCACCCGCTGGTCACTGCGCAAACTCGCCGCCTACCTGCGCAAAGTCCACGGCCGGACCATCCGCATAGGCCGCGAGGCATTACGACGCCTCCTCTGCCGCCGCGGCGTCACATTCCAGCGGACCAAGACGTGGAAGGAGTCGCCCGACCCGGACCGCGAGGTGAAACTGGACCGGATCGAGGAGGTCCTGGACCGCTTCCCCGACCGGGTCTTCGCCTTCGACGAGTTCGGCCCCCTCGGCATCCGGCCCACCGCGGGCTCGGGCTGGGCAGGCCAGGGGCGCCCCAACCGGCTGCCGGCCACTTATCACCGCACCCACGGGGTCCGGTACTTCCACGGCTGCTACTCCGTCGGCGACGACCGCTTGTGGGGTGTCAATCGCCGCAGGAAAGGTGCCGTGAACACGCTGGCCGCGCTGAAGTCGATCCGCGCCGCCCGCCCCGACGGAGCACCGATCTACGTGATCATGGACAACCTGTCCGCCCACAAAGGCACCGAGATCCGCCGCTGGGCCCGGAAGAACAAGGTCGAGTTGTGCTTCACCCCGACCTACGCCTCCTGGGCCAACCCGGTAGAAGCCCACTTCGGACCCCTGAGGCAGTTCACCATCGCCAACTCCAACCACCCCAACCACACGGTCCAGACCCGGGCCCTGCACGCATACCTCCGCTGGCGCAACGCCAACGCCCGCCACCGCTACGTTCTCGCCGCCGAACGCAAGGAACCCGCCCGCATCCGCAGCGAGAAAGGCATCCGCTGGGGCGGACGCCCCCTCAAAACTGCAGCGTGACGCCCTTCCCGCCGAGTTCGCAGCTCCTTGTGAAAGGCTGGGAGCATGATGGGCGGACCGACCGAGAACCCAGAACTCTGGGCGTTCCTGGAATCACTGCACTGCGGCGACATCCTTTCCGGCACCGTCACAGCGATCGAACGGTTCGGCGTGTTCGTGGCACTGGACGACGGCCCCGACCACCCGGTCTTCCCCGGCGTCGGGTTCATCACGATCCCCGAACTGTCCTGGCGGCGCATCGAAACCGCCTTCGACGTTGTGCATGTCGGACAGCGCGTCTTAGCTGAGTTCCTCCAGTTCGACACATGGAACCTGGAGGCCAGACTGTCCTTGCGGGCGACACAGCCGGACCCCTTCCAAACGTTCGCCGACCGCACTGCGGTGGGGCAGAAACTGCACGGATGGGTCACCAAACTGGTCCCGTTCGGCGTCTTCGTCCAGGTCACTGACGGGATCGAGGGACTGGTCCACCTGCGAGAGCTCACATCGACGCCCGTGGAAAGCCCGTCAGATGTCGTCCAGGCCGGCGACGAGGTCACAGTCGTCGTCACTGAGATCGACCGGGAGCGACGCAGGCTGGTTCTCTCTCGACGACAAAGCTCATCCGACCACCGGTGACTCCTTCACACTCCCGCGACGGTTCCTCGCACGAGCGTTCCTGAGCGTCTGAGCGCCCGCTCGGCGCAAGGGAAGCACCGCTCCAACCCGGCGAACCTATGCGGTCAGAGCACTAGCGGGGGCTGCCGTCGAGCGGAAGGGGCCAGCCGTCCCGATGAGCGCTTGGCACAACGATCCGGATGCTGCGCGGTTACCTGCCCGGCCAGCGGCAACGGGGCCCGCGCTCGGTTCGGGACCCGGTAGTTTCGACGGTACGGAGTGCGGCCTCGGCCATCAGGGCCGCGACGGGGGCCGCACTCCGACGCGTGCCCCTGCGGCGACCGGCGCGGCCCTCTCGTCACGCCCGCCTCGGCGGGGCAGGATCTGAAGGATGACGGCTGAGTTGAGGGCAGAGACCGTCGTGTGCCCGTACTGCGCGGCGGGCCCGGCTGACGGCCAGGCTCGTACGATCGCGGTTGCGGCCGGGTGCCGCCTGACGGTGACGTGGCATGTCCTGTCCTGCCCGCACTATGCGGCGGATCGTGTCCTGGCAGGAAAAGAAGACTGAACCCGGGCACTGTTCGCCTGAGCCGCACCGAGGCCGAGAGGTACGGGCAGACGGCCTGACCCCCGTGCAGGCCCCGCCCGGCCTCTCGATACCGTCGGCGGGCCGGGCGTGATCGTAGCGCGGCCTGTCCCCCCCTTTCGCGACGGTCGTGACCTGGGACTACTGCGATCCGTTGGGGGATGACATGACGGCAGCGCAAGGGAACCCCGAGGAGCGCCGGGGCGGCGACCCGATCGGCCATGGCCCCTCCACGGCCGGTCCGGCGGGTATGGACCCCAGCGCCCGCGAGGTGATCGAGAACATCGTGCAGGCGGTCCGTGAGGGCGACGATGCCCGCATCCGCACCCTGCTCGCCACTCTCTGGCCGCCGTCGCGGACACCACGGCCCTGCTGTACCTGCGCGAGCGGCTGTACGCACCGGAGTGAGGAAGTGATTCAGGCACGGCGGAACAGGTCTGGGACGTTCACCGGGCGCCAGCCGCCCCACGCCAATCCCGGACGGCGGGGCACCTCCCTGCCCTCGGCGAGCCACTGCCGCTCGACGGCGTCGTAGATCGGCGCGTCGGACCCCTGCCAGAACTCCTCGGCGAGCCGGTCGAATCCGGCTCGCTCGGGTGGCGAAACGGTTCTCTGCTCCATGTCCGGGTCCAACGAACCCGGGCGGCCGACGTGGCGGTGCGTGACCGTTCCGTCATGAATCGATGCCGAGAGCCGTGGGTCCGGGAACAACGACGGCCGGGGGCGGGCAGGGGGCCAACTCTCAGCCAACCCGCACCTCGGGATGCTGGGGGGATACGCCACCAGGATGCACGCACACTGCCCGATCCGGCCGCCTCGCTTTAGACCGTGTCCTATGTGGTGTGGGGGCGGGGTGAGCCGAGGGTCGGGGGATCGATAGGGGATTCAGATGATCAGGTGGGCCATTCTTCCGAATGGCTGGGGTTCTCCCCAGCAGCCTGTTTCCACACGCGCAGAACCTCCGAGAGAAGTATTTCGAAGGCCTGTTCAAGACCGTCGGCAATTCTCGAAACTGTGGATATCTTAGAGGCTTCGATGCAATAATTCGACCCGAGAAATGAGGCTAGACACAAGAAGTGCGTCACGTAAAGTCGCCAAGCCTCGCTCACCTCGGGAAACACTGCCGAGAGATCGCTGATCAACAGGGGGATGCGCGGACCTATCCTCCGATGCTTGGGAATGTACCGCCACGACGCATCGTAAGCGAGTATCGCCTTTTCATCCTCGCTATCGGCTCGCTGAAGTGCATGTAAAGTCTGGATGCACACCCTAACGGGTCGGTGAGCCCTAAGGAGCTCGTGAAATAGCTCCACAGAAAGTTTGAGTGCGCGCTCTTTGCCTATAAGATCTATACGTTTCTGCAGGGACTGCTTGGCGCACCTCCTCGCTTGTTCAGCCTGCAGTTCTCGCCGCGTCTTGAACCAATACGCCAGCCAGTCAGCGGCAATCACAGCACCAAAAATAATTTCAATGATCATGGAGCGCCTGCGGCTCCGTCGTCAGTCATCAGTAGGCGAAATCCTAAATCGCGAGCGGCGCTCTTCATACTGAGCAGGAGTTCCTCGCGCGCTGTTTTCGCGATAGTCAAAACATCGTTTAGGGGGTCCGGATAGGCAGGGGCAATCCCCCTCATGCAGTCCATCACGTCACCTATATAGCGGTCACGCGCCTCGACGTATGTCTGAAATTTGACAACGACGTCTTGCGAGTAAAGGCCGATGGCGGTGACCACGTCGAAATCAGTTGATGGATTACTGCTCATTTCGCGCAGTCGTTCTCCACTCGCCCACGAATCGAGGGGATCGCCGTCCGTGATCTTCTGCTGGACGGCAACGAGATAGCGAACATCGCAGCGTGATGACACTCGATATTCAGCCATCCACGTGAACAGTGTCTCCCTGTGGGCCTGCTCCAGCTTCTCAAGGATCTGATCGGTGTCGTCCTTTTTCCGCATGCGCCTATTTAACTGAGATGCGACATATACACCCGGAAGGGTCGCGCCGGCGGCGATTAAAGCTGCAATTACTTCTGGACTCATTTCCCCCGCCAATGTCGAAATCTCATGCGCAAGCCTCAGTGCCGCACCCCGGGGACATAGGTACCCAGGGTGGCGTCGCTGCATTGTCACGGAACCGTAACTCCGGCCAATCGCCCCCTCGGTAGCGTGACCAGCCACGCCATCGAGAGCGGGGCGGGGACTCGTCAGGCGGGCGTGGCGCACGGCCGTCTACTGGATCAACCGCCCCGCTTGCCAGCTACACGTGATCAGCATCGTCTGGATCGGCTGACCACCGCGGCGCAACCCGACCGTCAAGGCTTCCCGCAGCTCTACGTGGCCGGCAACGGGCACGTACACGACTTCGGTTACAAGCTCGGCGACATCGGCCAGCTCGTCCAGGGAGTAGCAGAGCCCGTCGTGGAGGCTGTCGTTGCCGACCATACGGGCCTCGTGGAGGCGTCCGGCGATGACGTCGTCGGTGCCGGACGCCTTCGCGGCAGGGAGCAACGGCTTGGCCGTCGCCGTCGCCCTGACCCAGGGTGATGGCTGGCCGTGCTGCCTGAGGCGCTCTCGGCGTTGTGTCCGTGTCCGGTTCACAGCGGGTGGCGTGGGTGGGGGCGGACGGTCGTCACG
>NZ_JARAYQ010000335.1:0-7377 GCF_033794505.1 Streptomyces sp. MB09-01
GATGCCGCCCTTGGTCTCGATACCGAGGGACAGCGGGGTCACGTCGAGGAGCAGGACGTCCTTGACCTCACCCTTGAGCACACCGGCCTGGAGGGTGGCCCCGATGGCGACGACCTCGTCCGGGTTGACGCCCTTGTGCGGATCCTTGCCGGTCAGCTCCCTGACCAGCTCCGTAACGGCCGGCATGCGGGTGGACCCGCCTACCAGGATGACGTGGTCGATGTCCGAGACCTTGATCTTCGCGTCCTTGACAGCGTTGTGGAACGGCGCCTTGCAGCGCTCCAGGAGGTCGGCGGTCAGCTGCTCGAACTGAGAGCGTGTGAGCTTCTCGTCCAGGTGCAGCGGGCCCTCGGCGGACGCGGAGATGTAGGGCAGGTTGATCGTCGTCTCCGTCGCGGCGGAAAGTTCGATCTTCGCCTTCTCGGCGGCCTCCCGCAGGCGCTGGAGTGCCATCTTGTCGTTGGACAGGTCGATGCCGTAGGCGTTCTGGAACTGCTTGACCAGGTGGTCGACGATCTTCTGGTCCCAGTCGTCGCCGCCGAGGTGGGTGTCACCGTTGGTGGACTTGACCTCCACCAGCCCCTCGCCGATCTCCAGCAGCGACACGTCGAAGGTGCCGCCGCCCAGGTCGAAGACGAGGATCGTCTGCTCGTTCTCCTTGTCCAGTCCGTACGCCAGCGCGGCAGACGTCGGCTCGTTGATGATCCGCAGCACCTTCAGGCCCGCGATCTCGCCCGCCTCCTTCGTCGCGGTGCGCTGGGAGTCGTTGAAGTACGCCGGAACGGTGATCACGGCGTCGGTCACGTCCTCGCCGAGATAGGCCTCCGCGTCACGCTTCAGCTTCTGCAGGACGCGTGCCGATGTCTCCTGGGCCGTGTACCGCTTGCCGTCGATGTCTCCGCTCTGGGGGAAGCGCCAGTCCGCCTCACCGATGTGACGCTTGACCGATCGCGCGGTGCGGTCGACGTTCGTCACCGCCTGCCGCTTGGCGATCTCTCCGACCAGGACCTCTCCCCCCTTGCCGAAGGCCACCACGGAAGGGGTTGTCCTGTTTCCTTCGGTGTTCGTGATGACCGTGGGCTCGCCGCCCTCCAGGACGGCGACGACCGAGTTGGTCGTACCCAGGTCGATCCCGACTGCGCGTGCCATCATCCGCTCCTCTCGGATCAGGGATCCTTTTGACTGATCACTTCGCCGGCCCGAGCAGGGCCGCCGCTGTGCCGGTTCGGTACAGGAGGCGTCGCACCAGGGGTGAGGTGACGCTCACCAGGCGCAGAGCAGTGCCTTGCTCGGTCGCTCGGCGGCGGGCTCCCAGCAGGACGCCGAGCCCGTAGCAGTCGCAGAACTCGACTCCGCCGAAGTCGACCTCCACCACACGCGCGCCGTGGGACAACGCCTCATCCAGGGTTACTCGAAGCTGCGGCGCGCTCAGGATGTCGATCTCTCCCGCGAGGGCGATCTTGAGGTGCCCGTCGGCGGGCTGTGTGATCGCGGCCGCGAGAGGCGGTGGTTCGGGCATGACCGCCAACCTCGCCTTCGTCCCCGGCTGACTTCGAGACGGAGGAGGGAGGGCTGCCCGGGGGAAGGCCGGCCCGCCCTCCGCGTTCCTGCCGTGCGTCCGTCAGGCGTTGATCTCCTTGCGTGAGCCGTCTGCGGCCCTGATCTCGATCTTCCGAGGCCTCACTTCCTCTGCGACCGGGATGCTCAGCCGCAGCACGCCGGCCTCGTAAGAGGCCTCTATACGGTGGGCGTCCAGCGCCTCGCCGAGGAACAGCTGGCGGGTGAACGATCCTGTGGGGCGCTCCGCGATCAGCACGTCGCTGTCGGCTCCGGAGGCGGTGGTCCGCCGCTCCGCCCTCAGGTTGAGGACGTTCTGGTCGACGTCCAGGTCAATGGACTCGGGATCGACACCGGGCAGGTCCAGCTCGACGACGAAGGCGTCGCCCTCGCGGAAGGCGTCCATGGGCATGGCCGCCGGCCGGGCCGTCGCGCCCAGAACCTGCTGTGTCAGCCGGTCCAGTTCACGGAAGGGGTCGGTGCGCATGAGCATCATCATTCACTCCTTTCCCTCTCGCCGCAGGATGCACATGGCCACACCACCTATATAGCGCGCGGCAATAAAGTTGACAAGAGTCGACTCAATAAAGTGCGCAGGTGTCCGCGGTGACCGGCTCGGAGACCAGAACCCGGACACCGGGGCGTGGCCCCTCGCGGCGGCGCCGAGCTGACGGGCCGGGAGCCCGGAACGGCGCACGGCCGACTGCTGCGGGCATCCGCGTGACGGGCGGCGCGGACGCACTGACGGTCGGCGCCGTCGTGCTGTGGCCAGGGCGTGAGCTCCCCGTCCTGCCGGACTGGGTCGCGGCCGTCGAGCTGCCGGAGAGCAGGAGAATCTCGGCATCCCCGGCAGCCGGAGTGTCGGCGCCGCATGCCCGGTCACCACCGTCCTGAGCGGCGGACACGCCATCCGGAGGCGGGTGATCGACGAGGTGGGAGGCTTCCCGACAACTTGATCGAATGCGTGGCAGAGGAAACCAGGTCGGCGCCTTCGTGAGCGGACTTCTTTTTCTCAGCTCAGCTGCTCGGCCAGCGCGAGGATGATTCCGCTCGGCCCGCGGAGATAGCAGAGCAGGTAGCTGTCCTCGTAGCGGGTCACTTCGCCAAGGAGTTCGGCGCCGTGCGGCCGGAGGCGGGCGAGGGTGTCCTCGATGTCGTCGACGGCGAACATGACGCGGTGCAGGCCCAGCGTATTCGGCGGGGTGGACTCCGGCTTGGGGGTGATCGCCTTCGGGGTGTGGTACTTCGCCAGTTCGAGCCGGCCCGGGGCGTCCGGGATCCGCATCATCGCAATCTCGCATCGCATGCCTTCGAGCCCGACCACCTTCCCCGCCCAGCTTCCTTCGATCGGCATCCTGCCTTCCAGCTCCATGCCCAGCTCGGCGAAGAAGGCGACGGCGGCGTCGAGGTCGTCGACGACGATGCCCACGTTGTCCATGCGCTGAATCGCCATGTCCCCGAGGATAGGGGCCGCGTTCGACGCCGTCGGCTCAACCGGCCGTCGCGCCGCTCACCACTTCTTTCTTACGGTTGTCGGGGCGGAGCGGCGGCACCATCACCCCATAGCAGGTCGCGCAGCCACCGCTGAGGGACGGTGGTGGTGTCGAAGTGGCTCTGGGAGTTCTTGAAGCGTCGCCCGAGGTGATCGGTCTCCAGGAAGCCGGCGTCCCTGGTGTCCGAGGGGCTGTAGTAGACGCAGCGCAGACCGTTGATGATCTCTCGGATGATCTTGCGGACCTCGGAATCCATGTGCTTGCGCGTCAGGTCCTTGCACTCGCCGTCGTGCAGGTCCATCAGGGAGGTGATGCCCCCTCGCCAGCAGTGTCGGACGAGGTTCCTGATGCCGTTGGTGGTCCACTCGGAGTGCTGTGCGGACTGGGCGTGGGCGTGCAGGCCCCACTGGATCGCCCGCAGCAGCGGGGGCAGGCAGTGGAGGTTGGCCAGTCCCGACTGCGTGACCGGCTCCGTAGTGGCACACCAGGCGCGGAATGCCTCCTCGTCGCCGTAGGTCACCGGGAGCGGCTGGCCGTCCTTGAGGGGGCCGCGTGAGTTTCGCGACCGGGCTGCTCCTGGACGGTTGTCGATGTTGTACCGGTTCAGATGCTGCAGGCACAGCCCCAGTGAGGTGCAGGCAGCCAGGAACGGGCAGCGCGCCTTGCACAGGCGGTATCCGGGAAGCGGGTGCTGTGTACAGGACCAGTGCTCGAACTGGTCTCCATGCCGGCTGCCTCGCCGTACTGCCACCTGGTCTGGTGCTGCTGACACAGCCGGGTGGTGGGGCTGACCGCCGGGCAGAGCAGGCAGCGGCCGTAGTCCACTCCCCGCGCGGCGGGCAGAGCGGTGGCCGTGCCGTGAAGGCTCGCTTGGTCTGCCCCGTCCGCTCGGCCTGCTCCCACTCCAGGTTGTGCGTGTTGCACAGGTTGTGGCTGCCGGCGGATGCGCTTGCAGTCGTCCACGGCGCACTGCCAGGCGTAGACCGGGTGGTGAGGCGGGATGAAGATCAGCGTGTCGCGGAAGAGCGGGTCGAATGCGGGGGCGTCGATGAGGGCCGTGAGCAGTTCGAGCCGGTCGCGGCCGACGCGGGTTCTATCGGTGCGGCCGGGCAGCAGCGTCAGCGGGATCATGACCGTGTCCCCCACACCTGTTCCAGCGCCGCGGTGAAGACCGGGTCGTGGACGTCCACGTGGCCGTAGACCTGCTCGACAGGCCGAGGCCCAGCCGCCGGCGTCACGCGCGATCAAAGCGTTGCCCTGTGCGACATCCAGCACCGCGGTGGCGAAGCTGTGCCGGAAGGCGTGCGGTACCACCCGGCCGATCTCCGCCCGGGCCGCGGCTCGACGCAGCATGCCGCGAGCCGCTGCGGTGGTCCACGGTCGGCCCGGGGAGCGGCCGTGCAGGCCGACCAGGAACGTGCCGTGATCGCTGTGGTCGGGGTACTGGGTGGTGATGTACTCGAAGTAGGTGTGGATCATCGCCGGGCTCGCCCTACGCACCGGCCCGCCGCACACGGTACCGTCCCGCGAAGTCCAGGGTGCTTTGGTCTTGACCCGGGCCCGGTTGGCGTTACCCTCGCGGTGCCAGATGTGCACGTGAGGCCCCCGGCACTGACCACACGTGGCTTGCTCGCGAAGGTGCAGGTCGACCAGGCGCAGCCCGCACAGCTCCCCGATCCGGAATCCGCCGTCGGTCAGCCATGTCACGACCATCCGGTCCCGCGCGCACGACACTGCCCCCAGGAGCGCCTCCCGGGCGCCCTCGGGCAGCATCTGCGGGTGCCGGCGCATCTGCTCCGCCGGAGCCAGAGGGTCACCTCCCAGCAGCGTGGCGGGAACGCCGATTCGACTCCGCGATCACACTCGCCGCGAGCCGGATCCGGTCGTCTTGATCCCCACCTTCGACGTAGATGCGCCTGATGGACAGCAGCCCGCAGCGTACGGCGCTGTTCGTCCCAGGCACCGGCCTACATCCGGGACCGGCCGGGACGGTAGCGTTGAAGTCCCGAACCTCCAGTTAGGGGATGAATCCGACGACCACGCGCGTGATCGCAATTTCGTTGGCCTTGCCGGATGCCGCCGTTCGCCCCAGTCCTCCCGCATGGGCAGCGGCAGCATCACGTCCCGCAGCAGCATCGGGGCGTCGACGGAGGTGTCCGACTTCAGCGTGAGCCGGAACGCCGGCAGCCCGTGCGTGGCGAGGTCCAGCGCCAGGGTCAGCGTCGCCTTGATCGCCTCACCGAAGACGGTCTCCCGCAGCATGACTGACGTGGGCGTCGAGCTCCGGCTTCTTGTGCCGGGACTTCGCCACAGCCGCGAGCGCCCTGCTCACCGAGGTGGGTCAGGGAGGCTTGCGGTGGACTCATGCCGCTGCTCGAGGTCGCTGACGGTTTTCGCTGCACCCGCCGCGGGGCCCGCCCGGCCCGACATTTCGAGACCATCGCCCGCGTGACCGGTCAGCCCGTGCGCCGGATCCTCGGCTGAGGCGGCTCAGGAACCGGTGGCGCGGACCGAGCCGGTGCTCGTGCCGCCCGGGTAGCCCAGGAAGCAGCTGACACGGCGGTCGTCGGCGTCCCAGTTGCCGGACCGCGGGTAGTAGTAGTAGCTCTCCAGCTTCGACGGTATCTTCGCGGCGCCGCCCACGTAGTCGTTGAGCGTCGTGCCTGCGCACTTCTCCTCAGCGATCGAGATGATCTTCTCCTTGCCCGGGTACGGCCCCTCTTCCAGGTCGAAGACGGCGTACGCCTCCGCCTCATGGGCCTGTTCGCAGGGCACTATGGTCACCGAGAAGGCGGCCTCTGCCTCTTCCTTGTCGTAATCCTTCAGGCTGTCATCCGTGTTGAAGCAGTCCCCAACGCGGATGTCCGCCACCTCGCTGGTGCCCGATTCGGTCACCTTGCCACTGCTGTCGCGCTCCGGGCCGTCCACGAGTACACCGGTGACCCCGACGGCCAGCGCGAGCAGCATGGCCGCACAGTTGATGGCGATGGCCGCGATGGCCAAGCCCCTGCCCTGCTCGCCGCGCTCGCGGATCTGTTTGAGGGCGATGAAGCCGAGGATCAGCGCGAGCAGCGGGATGCAGGTGAGCGACAGGACGAACGCCACGATGGCCAGCACGTTGGTCTTCTGCGACGGCAACGGTCCCTGTGGCGGCGCGTTCCACCCCTGCGGCCCGCCGTACGGCCCGGGCTGCCCCGGCCGCCCGTACGGCCCCCACTGCGGATCGGACTCGGGGGAAGACGGTGGTTGCGGAGGTCTGGACATGCGCGGACCCTCCTTGTGCAGAGGATGAGACGCAACGAACAGCCAGCCAGTGGCTTTTGCCCCTCCTACGCTACGCCCGGCACCCGGGCAGCGCCTGCGGACACCGGCTCGAACCGCATGCATGTTCGGGTCCAGGTGGATGGCCGCTCCGCCGGGCGGTGCCGGCGTCCCAGTAGACGTTTTTTCGCACTCGCCCGGCTGTTCCAGCTCCGCCTCGAAGTCGACTGGTAAGCGCACTGGTGACGACCGTCCCCGCTCGAGAGCCGCCTGCACGGCGTCCAAGGCCGACTCGAGGTACCCGATGGGTTCAGCACCGAGAGCCCTCGCATGCCCAGAGTTACGCTGGCTTCGCGGACGACGGACAGGTGCGCGGTCCAGTCCGCGAGCGGTCCCGCGGGGTCGACGTCCGCTTCGTACAGGGGTCGCCGATCGTGTCCCAGTCCAGCAGGTACTGAGTCGCGCTGCGCCAACCGCACGCGCACACCGCCCGGAAGGCCTCCGCGCGCGGACGGCGCGCTCGGCCGTCGTACGCCGACCAGTGCATGGTCGACGGAACGTCCGGACCACTCCCGACATCGAGGTACACCGGACCCGGCTCGCTGCCACCGACGAGTACACCCGCCCGCGTGCGCGTCCCCGAAGTCCACCGTCCACCAGTCCCAGTCCACCAGCACACCGCCCTCTCCCGCGTCCCGCCGGCAGGTCGGCAGGTCGGCAGGTCGGCAGGTCGGCCGAATCCTGTCTGCGACCTTGCCCCGTCCGCGCACCCGCCCAGACCCGGACGGCCCCAGCAATCAATGCGGTTGGATACCGGGCCCCGCGAGACAGCACTGCTGGAGAGCGAGTCGCAGTTGCCGTCTCCGACCGAAGGGGCGCGGCCGCGTGAGGCCGCCCCTGTCACGCAGCCCGGCTCGCGATCGCGTTTGAGGTCGCCACCGCAGGCGGTGAAGAACCGGGATCCGCCCGCCGCGAGAGCGGCCGCCAGGCAATCCCTCTTCTCCGTATGAAAGAGCCCCGACCAGCCGGGGGGGGTGGGCTGGCCGGGGCCTGCCCCGGCCAGCGG
>NZ_JARAYQ010000336.1:0-7350 GCF_033794505.1 Streptomyces sp. MB09-01
CCCCGGCGAAGGCGCTGTCCGGCGTCGCCGACTGCGTGACTGCCGCCTTCCGGCCGGCTGGGCCAGCCGCCCTGCGGGGAGCGCCCCGGCACGCACCCGACCACCGAGCCCCCGGCAGGGGAGCCGGACCCCACCCGCCGAGCCTCCGGCAGGGAACCCGGCAGGGAACCGGCTAGCAGCCCGGTAGCGACAGGACCGCCAGCCCGCCGCCGCCCTCCGCCCGGCGGAACTCCAGCCGTGCGCCGATCGCCGTGGCCTGCCCGACCGCGATCGTCAGGCCCAGCCCGTGGCCCTTGCCGCCGCCGCTGCGGAAGCGCTGCGGGCCGTGTGCCAGGAGGTAGTCGGGGAAGCCGTCGCCGTGGTCCCGTACGGTCACCACCGGCCCGTCCACCGTCAAGACCACCGGCTGCCGGCCGTGCCGGTGGGCGTTGGCCACCAGGTTCCCCAACACCCGTTCCAGCCTGCGCCGGTCCGTCTCCACGTGGGCGTCCCGGACGACCACGACCTCCGTGTCCGTCCCCGATGCCCGCACCACCCGCCCGGCCAGCCTCGCCAGTTGGTGCAGATCGGTCTCCACCGTCTCGCTGCCCGAGTCCAGCCGGGAGATCTCCAGCAGGTCCTCCGTCAGCTGCCGCATCGTCCGTACCCGCTCGCGCACTAGCTCGGTCGGCCGGCTCTCCGGCAACAGCTCCGACGCCGCCTGCAACCCCGTCAGCGGCGTGCGCAGCTCGTGCGCCACGTCCGCCGTGAACCGCCGCTCGCTCTCCAGCTTCGACTGCAGGCTCCCCGCCATCGTGTCCAGCGCCCCGGCCACCGTCGCCACCTCGTCCTGGTGCCGCGAGGGGTCCTTCGTCCGCGGGTCGTCCACCCGCGCGTCGAGGTCGCCCTGGGTGATCCGCCGCGCCACGGTCGCCGTCTGGTGCAGCCGCCGGGTCACGCGGGTCACCGCGAAGGCGCCGACCAGCAGCGTTCCGCCGATCGCCAGCACGGACGACCCGATGATCGCGTTGTCGAGCCCGCTGATCGTGCGCGCGCTCTGCCCGTAGTCCACGGCGGTCGCCAGCGCCCGGCCGTCCGCCGGCGCCGCCGCCCACATCATGGTGCGGCCCCGGTCGTCGGCCACGACCGTTCCCCGCTGCCCGCTGAGGGCGAGCGCCCGCAGTTCCGGCGGCAGCCCCGCGGGATCCAGCCCCGCGTCGCGCGGCAGGGCCTCGCCCGCCTCGTACGCGCGCGAGACGTCGTGCAGTTTGCCGAGCGCCTTCTCCCGCGCCGTGACCACCGTCTGCCGGGTCACCTCCACGTGTACGAGCACACCCAGCACGGCCGCCAGCGAGCAGCACATCACCACGATGAAACACGCCGACTTCCAGGTCAGCGTGGCCGTCCACGCGGGCAGCTTCGGCCGCGACGCCTGCCTCCGCCTCGGCGCCGACTCCGGTCTCATGGCCGGACCGGCTCGCCGCCGGGCCGACGGCTCGCCGGCCCCTGCGGGCCCGAGGGCAGCCGCACGATCTGCTCGCGCGTCGGCAGCATGGTGAGCTGCTTCTCGTCCCAGGACCAGGCGGTGATCAGCTCGTAGCCGCGGTTCCCGCTGGGCACCCGCAGGACCACGTCCCGCCCGGCCAGCTCCACCGAGATGACGGTCTCCGTGGTCGCCATGATCCGGTTGAGCCGTCCGTCCGGGTCCGCGGTGTACACCCGTACGGACATCATCTTGTCGGGGAACTCGATGCCGACGATCAGCTCGTCCTTGCCGTTGCCCGTGAGGTCCCGGTAGTACGGCGTCAGCACCGGGCAGGCCGCGGTCCCCGCCTCCGCGTTCTCGTCCTCTTCCGTCCCACAGGCCCTGATCGCGGCCGCGGTCTCGGACGGCATCCCGTCGGCGCCGACGTCGGTGTCCGGGTGGGCCCGCAGCTCCGCCTGGACGAGGGCCACCGGGTCGACGCCGTGCACGTCCTGGTCCCGGACGGGCGTGATCCCCGGGACGTACTCGGGCGGGGCCCCGCCCGGATCGGCGGGCGGTACGGTCGCTCCCGCGCGGTCGGGCCACAGGTGGACGGGCCCGCTCGCGGTCGGCGTGGCGCCGGCGCCGACCAGCCCGCCGGTGTCGCCGCAGCCCGCCAGCAGCGGGAGCAGGGCCAGGGCCGGCAGGGCGTGGAACGGGAACCGGAACCGGCGGGACGTGCAATGCCTGTTCACAACTTCCCGTGCCTTCCTGTCCGCGCTACGACGACGGCCGATCTCGTCAACCATATGCGGAGGTACGCCCCTTTTAGGAAGTCAGCTGTCCGTGCGACCGCGGCGCAGCATCGCGTAGCCGAGCCCGGCGGCGCCGACGGCCGCGATCCCGCCGCCGGCCGCGAGCAGCAGCACGCCTTCGCCCGGACCGTCGGCCAGCGTGCTCAGGCGCGGCGCGTCGGCGGGCCGGGAGGCGAGGTCGCGGAGGCGGTCCGTGGCCGGCTGCTGCGGAGCCGAGGCGGGGAGCACGTGCCCGCTGCGCGTACCGGTCTTGTGCCCGTCGCCCGCCACGGCGTGCCCGCCGCCCTGGGCGGCGTTGTCACCGACCCAGGAGGTCAGCCGACCGGAGGAGTCCAGCGCGGCGTGCAGGTCCCCGGCCGCGGCGAAGTCGGTGATCCCGTCACGGCTCGTCAGCGTCGCCGCCTTGGCGCCGTCGGCGGTCAGGATCTCGGCCTGGTACGCGCCGTTGGCGATGCGGTAGACCCTCGCCGTGGACTCGTCGTCCGCGAGGGACAGGCTCTTGAGCAGGGTCCGCGACGGGGCGGCAGAGTGCGCGGACGAGGCCGCCGGTACCCCTTCGGCCAGCGCGGCGGCGGTGGGCAGCGCCAGCAGGCTTGCGGCACATGCGGTCACGGCGGAGGCGCGAACGAGGGTGCGGCGGCTGACGGTGCTCACGGGAAGCCCTTCGGTGCTGTTCAGGACCTGGCGCGTCCAGGTGGGACAAACCTAGGCGTCGGCCGTTGCGGCCGAGCCCCGGACGTGTAACAGCGAAGTCGCAACGTTCCGTCGGAGTCGTTACACAACCGAGGGATTGTGGTGCGGCGTTCCGGCTGCTCCCATGGACGGCTGGGGGTGAGGGCGATGCGCGGACTCAAGGTACTGCCGAGCGGCCGGCCCGGCCGCGGCCGGCTGTACGTCAACCTGCCCGACGGGCAGGCGGTTGCCTGGTACGACCGGCAGGCCAACCGGATCAGCGTGCTCGCGGACGACCACCGCGAGGCGATCCTGGCGGTGCTGCGCCCGTATCTGAGCGGGACCGTCTCGATCGGCCCGCCCCCGGTCCCCACCGCGGCCGACCTGCGGCGCCTCGCCCTCCCGCCGGACGCGGACCTGGCCCCGAACCGCCCCGGCGAGACCCTGCTGGGCGAGCTGGAACACGGCTCGGCGGGTACCCGCGCCCGGCACCGGCTGCGTCAGGACCTCGCCGCGCAGCAGCGGATGGGCGACGCCTTCGACGCCCTGGAGCCGGACGGCTGGCGGACCCTGCACTGCCTTCCGCTCCCGGACCTCGGGACCATCGACCACCTGCTCATCGGCCCCGCCGGGATCTTTTGCGTGCGTACGATCCCGGGCCGGCGCCAGCGCGCGGTGGTCGGCGACCTCCTGCTCACGGTGGGCCGCACGGAACCCCGCCCGGACCCCCGTTGGATCCGCCGCGCGGCGGATCCAACGGGGGTCCGGGCGGGGTTCCGTGCGGCCCACCGTGAGCAGGAGGTCGCCGACCACCGCGCGCTGGCGCCGGCCCGGGATCGTACGCACGCAAAAGATCCCGGCGGGGCCGATGAGCAGGTGGTCGATGGTCCCGAGGTCCGGGAGCGGAAGGCAGTGCAGGGTCCGCCAGCCGTCCGGCTCCAGGGCGTCGAAGGCGTCGCCCATCCGCTGCTGCGCGGCGAGGTCCTGACGCAGCCGGTGCCGGGCGCGGGTACCCGCCGAGCCGTGTTCCAGCTCGCCCAGCAGGGTCTCGCCGGGGCGGTTCGGGGCCAGGTCCGCGTCCGGCGGGAGGGCGAGGCGCCGCAGGTCGGCCGCGGTGGGGACCGGGGGCGGGCCGATCGAGACGGTCCCGCTCAGATACGGGCGCAGCACCGCCAGGATCGCCTCGCGGTGGTCGTCCGCGAGCACGCTGATCCGGTTGGCCTGCCGGTCGTACCAGGCAACCGCCTGCCCGTCGGGCAGGTTGACGTACAGCCGGCCGCGGCCGGGCCGGCCGCTCGGCAGTACCTTGAGTCCGCGCATCGCCCTCACCCCCAGCCGTCCATGGGAGCAGCCGGAACGCCGCACCACAATCCCTCGGTTGTGTAACGACTCCGACGGAACGTTGCGACTTCGCTGTTACACGTCCGGGGCTCGGCCGCAACGGCCGACGCCTAGGTTTGTCCCACCTGGACGCGCCAGGTCCTGAACAGCACCGAAGGGCTTCCCGTGAGCACCGTCAGCCGCCGCACCCTCGTTCGCGCCTCCGCCGTGACCGCATGTGCCGCAAGCCTGCTGGCGCTGCCCACCGCCGCCGCGCTGGCCGAAGGGGTACCGGCGGCCTCGTCCGCGCACTCTGCCGCCCCGTCGCGGACCCTGCTCAAGAGCCTGTCCCTCGCGGACGACGAGTCCACGGCGAGGGTCTACCGCATCGCCAACGGCGCGTACCAGGCCGAGATCCTGACCGCCGACGGCGCCAAGGCGGCGACGCTGACGAGCCGTGACGGGATCACCGACTTCGCCGCGGCCGGGGACCTGCACGCCGCGCTGGACTCCTCCGGTCGGCTGACCTCCTGGGTCGGTGACAACGCCGCCCAGGGCGGCGGGCACGCCGTGGCGGGCGACGGGCACAAGACCGGTACGCGCAGCGGGCACGTGCTCCCCGCCTCGGCTCCGCAGCAGCCGGCCACGGACCGCCTCCGCGACCTCGCCTCCCGGCCCGCCGACGCGCCGCGCCTGAGCACGCTGGCCGACGGTCCGGGCGAAGGCGTGCTGCTGCTCGCGGCCGGCGGCGGGATCGCGGCCGTCGGCGCCGCCGGGCTCGGCTACGCGATGCTGCGCCGCGGTCGCACGGACAGCTGACTTCCTAAAAGGGGCGTACCTCCGCATATGGTTGACGAGATCGGCCGTCGTCGTAGCGCGGACAGGAAGGCACGGGAAGTTGTGAACAGGCATTGCACGTCCCGCCGGTTCCGGTTCCCGTTCCACGCCCTGCCGGCCCTGGCCCTGCTCCCGCTGCTGGCGGGCTGCGGCGACACCGGCGGGCTGGTCGGCGCCGGCGCCACGCCGACCGCGAGCGGGCCCGTCCACCTGTGGCCCGACCGCGCGGGAGCGACCGTACCGCCCGCCGATCCGGGCGGGGCCCCGCCCGAGTACGTCCCGGGGATCACGCCCGTCCGGGACCAGGACGTGCACGGCGTCGACCCGGTGGCCCTCGTCCAGGCGGAGCTGCGGGCCCACCCGGACACCGACGTCGGCGCCGACGGGATGCCGTCCGAGACCGCGGCCGCGATCAGGGCCTGTGGGACGGAAGAGGACGAGAACGCGGAGGCGGGGACCGCGGCCTGCCCGGTGCTGACGCCGTACTACCGGGACCTCACGGGCAACGGCAAGGACGAGCTGATCGTCGGCATCGAGTTCCCCGACAAGATGATGTCCGTACGGGTGTACACCGCGGACCCGGACGGACGGCTCAACCGGATCATGGCGACCACGGAGACCGTCATCTCGGTGGAGCTGGCCGGGCGGGACGTGGTCCTGCGGGTGCCCAGCGGGAACCGCGGCTACGAGCTGATCACCGCCTGGTCCTGGGACGAGAAGCAGCTCACCATGCTGCCGACGCGCGAGCAGATCGTGCGGCTGCCCTCGGGCCCGCAGGGGCCGGCGAGCCGTCGGCCCGGCGGCGAGCCGGTCCGGCCATGAGACCGGAGTCGGCGCCGAGGCGGAGGCAGGCGTCGCGGCCGAAGCTGCCCGCGTGGACGGCCACGCTGACCTGGAAGTCGGCGTGTTTCATCGTGGTGATGTGCTGCTCGCTGGCGGCCGTGCTGGGTGTGCTCGTACACGTGGAGGTGACCCGGCAGACGGTGGTCACGGCGCGGGAGAAGGCGCTCGGCAAACTGCACGACGTCTCGCGCGCGTACGAGGCGGGCGAGGCCCTGCCGCGCGACGCGGGGCTGGATCCCGCGGGGCTGCCGCCGGAACTGCGGGCGCTCGCCCTCAGCGGGCAGCGGGGAACGGTCGTGGCCGACGACCGGGGCCGCACCATGATGTGGGCGGCGGCGCCGGCGGACGGCCGGGCGCTGGCGACCGCCGTGGACTACGGGCAGAGCGCGCGCACGATCAGCGGGCTCGACAACGCGATCATCGGGTCGTCCGTGCTGGCGATCGGCGGAACGCTGCTGGTCGGCGCCTTCGCGGTGACCCGCGTGACCCGGCGGCTGCACCAGACGGCGACCGTGGCGCGGCGGATCACCCAGGGCGACCTCGACGCGCGGGTGGACGACCCGCGGACGAAGGACCCCTCGCGGCACCAGGACGAGGTGGCGACGGTGGCCGGGGCGCTGGACACGATGGCGGGGAGCCTGCAGTCGAAGCTGGAGAGCGAGCGGCGGTTCACGGCGGACGTGGCGCACGAGCTGCGCACGCCGCTGACGGGGTTGCAGGCGGCGTCGGAGCTGTTGCCGGAGAGCCGGCCGACCGAGCTAGTGCGCGAGCGGGTACGGACGATGCGGCAGCTGACGGAGGACCTGCTGGAGATCTCCCGGCTGGACTCGGGCAGCGAGACGGTGGAGACCGATCTGCACCAACTGGCGAGGCTGGCCGGGCGGGTGGTGCGGGCATCGGGGACGGACACGGAGGTCGTGGTCGTCCGGGACGCCCACGTGGAGACGGACCGGCGCAGGCTGGAACGGGTGTTGGGGAACCTGGTGGCCAACGCCCACCGGCACGGCCGGCAGCCGGTGGTCTTGACGGTGGACGGGCCGGTGGTGACCGTACGGGACCACGGCGACGGCTTCCCCGACTACCTCCTGGCACACGGCCCGCAGCGCTTCCGCAGCGGCGGCGGCAAGGGCCACGGGCTGGGCCTGACGATCGCGGTCGGGCAGGCCACGGCGATCGGCGCACGGCTGGAGTTCCGCCGGGCGGAGGGCGGCGGCGGGCTGGCGGTCCTGTCGCTACCGGGCTGCTAGCCGGTTCCCTGCCGGGTTCCCTGCCGGAGGCTCGGCGGGTGGGGTCCGGCTCCCCTGCCGGGGGCTCGGTGGTCGGGTGCGTGCCGGGGCGCTCCCCGCAGGGCGGCTGGCCCAGCCGGCCGGAAGGCGGCAGTCACGCAGTCGGCGACGCCGGACAGCGCCTTCGCCGGGG
>NZ_JARAYQ010000337.1:0-7280 GCF_033794505.1 Streptomyces sp. MB09-01
CCCCTACATCCTGGCCGCCAACTGGCACGCCCTCACCGACCGCGCACCCACCCAGGCGCCCCTCACCCTCCACCACCCCCACGACACCCAGCCGCTCCTCGACACCGTCTACGCCGACCATCCCCCCGCCGGCGACCACCCCATCCACCAACTCCTCGCCGAACTCCACCCCCAGTGGATCCGACGCCTTCAGGAAGAGGCCACCCACGCAGGCCACCGCGCACTGTGGCCCTACGACGAGGAAGGCAACCCCACCACGGTGGCGCAACTCGCCTCCAGCCCCCTCGACGAGGCCTTCGCACGCTCACGACTCGGCACGCCGTCAACCGACCTCGTCGCCCTCTACGAGCACGCCGACACCGGCCACCTCACCTGGCAGCCCACCGATCCGGAACCAGCCGACCTCAGCGCCTACCACCCCATCCGCGACACCGAGCCCCACCGACGCCAGCGCCTGGAGATCCACCGCAACACCATCCCGGCCCCCGCCCACTGGTTCACCGGACGCACCGCACTGCCCGACCCCACAACCTGGAGCATCCCCAACGCCGGCGCACTCGCGGGACGCCCCGTCCTGCTGCTGCGCCCCGACGGCCAGCCAGTCGACCCGTGTCTCGAACGTTTGAGCTATCACCCGGATGTGGGCCTGGTTCGGCGGCCATGACCCGGGGACGCGACGTACGCTCGGAGCCTCGGAAACGAGGATCAACCTGGGCACAGCTCACCATGGCCCAGAAATCCCTCACGCCAGGGAACACAGCGAGCAACGAGTGAGTGAGAGCGGACCCGGCCGTAGGGATCAGTGCAGTTCGGGGAGGGTGCGCCCTGCGCGCCGGGGGATCAGCCCAAGTCCACCTGGCCGCGGTGCAAGCTCGACGGGTACGCCCCGCGCGCCCGGGGATCGGCCCCGCCATCGGATCATGTCGCGCCCCTAGGCGGCGTCGCCCCGCACGCCCGGGGATAAGCCCTGGATATCCGCTCCTGCCCCATTCAGGATGAAATGCGCCCCGCGCGCCCGGGGATCGGCCCGCGGGGGTGGCTTATGGAGTGTGAGGCGTGTAGATCGCCCCGCGCGCCCGGGGGCAGCCGAGGTAGCGATCGCGGAGTCAGGCGGCAGACCAGTACGTCCCGCACGCGGGGATCAGCCGGACCGGTCTCGGAAGCGCCGCTGCCGCAGTACGTACGCTCCGCGCGCCCGGGGATCGCCCCGTCCCGAGGTGTGCGTCGGACTGCTTGGTTCCGTCCGCCCCGCGCGCCCGGGGATCAGCCCACCAACAGCTCCGGCAACAAGTCCGGCAAGAAGTACGCCCCGCGCGTCCGCGGATCAGCCGTCGTCGTAGTCCGTGAAGCCAAGCTGCCTGAGGCCCGCCCCGCGCCCCCGGGGATCAGCCCGATTCGGGGGTACTTGGCGATACAACTTCATCGCCCGCTCCGCGCGCCCGGGGATCAACCTTGGCTCGCATATCAGGGCGATTCAGGGCAAGCGTCCGCCCCGTGTGCCCGGGGGCCAGTCCCAGCAACACCCGGCAGTTGGACGTTCTGCTCTACGGCCTGGCCAGGCCGTAGGCGTGGTGTTCACGTGCTGGCGTTGCGGTGGTTGTCGATCAGAGGAACGAGGGCGCGGACACGTTCGCGAAGGTCTCCGGCCCCCGCAGTCGGAATGTCCGCAAGGACCTTGTCGAGACGGGTCAGGCGGGCGCGTGATGTCGAGCGCAGCCGGGCAGCGGGCACGCGGTCGAGGACATCGAGGGCCCGCTGAGCGGCGTCTCCTGGCTGGGTGGGCGCTTCCGCTTGTGCGAGGACGAGGGTGGCTGCGGCCCAGCCGGGGGTGGACACAGCAGTGGACGCCATGGATGTTTCCGCTCGAAGGCGGTCGGCGACGGTGTCGCCGCTCCTGGCGGCCCGAGCGCAGACTCGGCGCATGACGATGTGCGACTACTTCTCCGCCGCCGACGACCAGGCTGCCGTGGCCGTGGTCGACCGGCCAGGAGGGCCGGCCGACTTGGCGCGCGCTACCGAGTCGTGGTCCATGACGTCCGAACTGCAGCAGTGCCAGGTCGACGCTCGGACGGCACTCGGTGTCCTGGAAGCCTTGGCGGGCCTGGCTCGGCGCGCTGGGGCTGCAGGCCTTCGCCTGTATTGCCAGTGGTCTCTGTGACCAGCGGTGTGCAACGGTGCAGCCTGGATCAGTCGTGGCTGGCGCGGTTCTCCGCGCGAGGAGTTCACGTCGTTGGGGGGTGCGGTAGGAGTCGCCCGTGAGGGTCAGGCCCTTGGCATGGTGGACGAGCTGGTCGATCATCGCGGCGGCCACACGTCGTCCGAGAAGGACTCTCCCCGCGATCAACGATGCGATTCGGTGTTCGTGGCGGCTGGCCGCAAGCCGACACCTGGGTAGGAGGAGATCCTCGGCGAGTGGCTACGGGGCACTGTCGTACCCGCCGCCTAGGATCCGGGCGTGGCAGACGAACAGGTAGACGAACCGACGGCCCGGCAGAGACTCGTCGAGCTCAAGCTGGCCAGCGAGGCAGCGCGCATCGAGGCGCTGCAGGGCCCGTACTCGGCGGAGCGGTGGCGCCACTGGCTGGAGGCGGCGGCCGTCTTCGGAGACGCGGTGACGGAGCACGCCAAGCAGTACGGGCTGGAGAATCGATTCAAGCTGGAGAAGGACGTCGTGACGAAGGCGCTTCACCCGAGCCCGGTCGAGGGCTGACAAACATCACCCCCGGCACGTTGACGCACGATGCCCCGCCCACTGGGCGGGGCATCGTGCGTTGATCGGAAAACGGCCGAGCAGGCCGGGCAGAACCTGTAGAAGCGGGCGGACTCGTTCGCCGCGTTCGCGAAGAGCGCCACGCACCGGTCTGGAGCCGGTCGACGAGGCAGGTATGGACTCAAGTGCTTGCGTTGCCGTTGTTGTCGATCAGGGGAACGAGGACGCGGACCCGTTCCTGAAGGTCGCCGACCCCCGAAGCCGGTACGCCGGCCAGGACTTGGTCGAGGCGGGCGAGGCGGGCGCGTGACGTCGAGCGCAGCCGGGCGGCGGGGACACGGGCGAGGACATCCAGGGCCCGCTGAGCCGCGTCCGTGGGCTGGGTGGGCGCCTCGGCCTGTGCGAGGACCAGGGTGGCCGCGGCCCAGCCGGGGGTGGCCACGGCAGTGGACGCGATGGACGTCTCGGCAGCAGAGCGCGCGCGGTTGTGGTGGCCGAGGGCGATGGCGGACTCGGCCTGGTGGAGGGTGTACTCGGCGGCGTCGAACCCGAACCGGCCCGGGGCGAACCCAACGGGATCGGTTTCGAGTTCGCGGGCGGCCGCGGCAAGCGCCGTGTCGGCCTCCTGCTCCCGTCCGAGTCCGGCGAGGGAGGTCAGCTGTGCCCAGGCGTGTGCCTGGGCTTTCGGCAGGCCGGCGGGGGCGTGGGCGACGGCCCGCTCGGCGTAGGCCAGGGCGTTCTCGTAGCGGTTCTCGGCGCGGGCGACCATGCTCTGCGCGCCCAGGGCCCAGGCGGTCAGCCGTGCGTCGTCGGTGCGGGTGCCGTAGGCGGTGGCGGTGGCCAGGTGGGCGCGCGCGCCGGTGTGGTCGTCGAGGTGGAAGGCCAGGTTGCCCATCAGGGCCGAGAGCCAGCCGACGTTGCGGTGCAGTCCGCCCGAGAACTGCTCGTGGACGTGGCCGGTGACCAGGCAGTCGGTGAGCAGACCGCGGGCGGCCCGTACTTCCTCGAAGAGGAGGTACGGGGGGTGCTTGGGATAGGTGAGGGCGTAGTGCTCGACGGCCGCCTCCGCCAACTCGGCGACCTCAGCGCTGCCGTGGGGATCGGCGAGAAGGGCGAGCTGGAGGGATTCGCGGACGGCCGGAAGGCCGGCGGCTGTGGTCATGTGCACCACCATTTCCCGTGCGCCAGCGCTGCACGTGTCGGTCTCGGGCCGACCGTACCGGATCACGGTGGACAACTCGCGCTCCGGAAAGACTTGTTCGGTCAAGCCCAGGCCGAGCTGGGCGGGGGTGGCGCCGTAGGCGCGGCAGAGCATGACCGTGTACTCGCGATCGGGGCGCTCGCGGGGGTCGTGTTCCCACCGGCACAGCATCGGGTCGGACAGGCTTCGCGGTAACAGCCCGTCGGAGACGTACAGGGCCTTGACCTGGGTGATGGTCTCGGAGCGGGACCAGCCCAATGCGAGCCGCCAGGCCTCCAGCTGCTGCACCTCGGGCAGGGCGCGGCGGATCTCGGCGGCGGTCTGTTCGGTGTCGAGGCGTTCGCGCTGGCAGCGCATCCGGATGCCGGCTGCCTCTTTCTTGATGGTGGCGCGGCGTGAGCGGGTGATGGCGGTGGCCATGGGCACCCCCGGCGGGAGCGGGATATCGGGACAGCAACCGTAGCCCACCCCTGTGACAGGGCGACACCACTCCGTCACTGCCCGTCCGGTGCATTGCGGGAGCCCCGCAATGTCTCCTCGTCCCGGTGGCAATGACGGCGGGTCAGGTGCGGGCGGAATCTGGTGAGGCGAGCCCGACCGGGCAGCGAATCCCGAGGACGAAGGGGGGTGACCCCGCCATGTCCTACGACCACTGATCACCCACATGTCCCCCGTGACGGGGCCCGGGCCCGGCCTCAACACCGGGCCCGGGCCCCTGTGCCACCCGCCCCGAGACCACCTGGAGACCCTCGTGCTGCCGGTGCTGACCTACGACCCCCTCGACCCCGCCACCGTCAACAACCCCTACCCGGCCTTGGCCGCTTTGCGGGAGCAGGCCCCGATGTCCTGGCACGACGGCATGTCCTCGTGGCTGGTCACCCGGTACGCCGACTGCACGGCCGTCCTGCGCGACCACACCGTCTTCGCCCGCGACCGGCGCCGCACCGGCGCCGCCGTGCCCGCGGCGAGCCTGAGCGTGCAGTCGCTGGACCCGCCCGACCAGGCCGGCGTGCGCTCGCTCTTCATGAACGCCCTGCGCGCCCAGGACCTGCCCGCCCTGGAGGCCCGCGCCCGCGACCGCGCCGCCGGCCTTCTGCACGCGGCAGCCGAGCAGCCGTTGTTCGACGTGATGACCGAGCTCGCCGCACCGCTGTCCCTGTCGTTGGTCTGCGACCTGCTCGGCGTGGACGAGCCGCCGCTGGCCGAGTTCGCCGCGGCCTCCGACGCGATCATGCGCAGCATGGACGGCGGCCTCGACCCCGCCCTGGTCGAGCCCGGCCGCAGGGCCCGCGAGGAGCTGACGACGCTGGTCGACTCATGGTTCGCCGATACCGGCCGCCCGAGCGGGCTCCTGGCCCACGTACGCACCCGCACCCCCGCCGGAGCCGGCGAGACGGAGGAGCTGTTCATCCGCAACACCGCGCGGGTGATGTTCCAGGGCGGCTACAGCACCATGACCGCCGCCCTGGGCAACGCCCTGCACACCCTCACCCGCCACCCGGACGCCCAGTACCGGCTGCGTTCGGAGCCGAGGGTCGTGCCGTGGGCGGCCGAGGAACTCGTCCGCTTCGACGGGCCCGTCCAGGGCACCAGCCGCACCGCCATCCACGCCACCACGATCGCCGGCATCCCCATCCCGGCCGGCGACACGGTGGTGCTGCTCTTCACCGCAGCCAACCGCGACCCCGCCCGCTTCCCGACCCCCGACCAGCTGCTCCTTGACCGCCGCGACAACCGGCATCTCGGCTACGGCTGGGGAACCCACTCCTGCATCGGCACCCGCGCCGCCCAGGCCTGCCTGCGCGCCGCCCTCGACGCCCTGCGCACCCACCCCACGCCGCTCCGGCCGGCGGGCACTGCCCGCAGGCAGCCGTCGGCCACGATGCGCACCTTCGCCGTCCTCCCCGCCACCCTCCACCCCTGACAGCCGCGCCCTCGCCGCCTGCCCTTCTGCTCGGAGATCCTCTTGCGCATCCTGATCGGCAACCACATCGACCCCGCCATCCGCGCCCGTACGGACATGCGGGCCTGGACCCAGCGCCTGGCCTGGTTCGCCCGCCCCGGCGACGTCCTGATCCTGTGCACCGAACCCGACCCCGCCTTCCTTGACTACGCCCTCACGCTCACCGGCACCGGACCCGGCGAGGTCACCGTGCTGACCGCCCCGCCCGGCCGCTACGGCGAGATGCTCCTGGACCCCGAAGCGCTCACCGACACCGCCTTCCTCGACCAGGTCCGCGCCGCGCTGCGCCCGGCTGGCGGCCCGCAGGCGGTCGGCGAGATCTTCGCCTTGTGGCCCTCGGCCTCCGTCGCCCGCTTCGCCACCGCCCTGGGGCTCGCGGACCGGATGCCCGGGCTGGCGTACTTCGCGCAGGGCGGTGCCGAGATCGGCAACAACAAGGCCAACTTCCGGGCCATCGCCGCGGCGGCCGGCGTCCCCACCGTTCCCGGTGAGGTCTGCCGCTCCCGCGAGGAAGCCGTCTCCGCCACGCACCGGCTCCTGGCCCAGGCCGAAGCGGTGGTCGTCCAGCAGGCCCACAACGGCGCCGGCGTCGGCAACCAGATCCTCCTGGGCCCCGGCAGCAGCCTGGCCACCGACCACGTCGGCGCCCGACACCTGCACCGCCTCGCTCCCGGCCCGGCCGGCGTCACCGCTTACTGGGAGGAGCGCTGGGACTGGGCGTCCGCCGACGGCCGCCACCCCGTCGTCGTCGCCGCGTTCGCCCCCGGCGCCGAGGCGGTGTACTCCGAGCACTTCACCGACGACTCCGGGACCTGCCCGACCGAGCAGGGCCGCCTGCACTACGTCGGCCGCCGCCTCTCCCACCAGACCGTCCCGCTCCAGGGCCTCAATCCGCTGGTGCATGCCCGCCTGGTCGACAACGGCGCCCGCCTCGCCGAGGCCTACCGCGCGCTCGGCTACCGCGGTCACCTGTCCGCCGACGCCATCACCACCCCCGACGGCCAGCTGTACTTCACCGAGGTCGACGCCCAGGTCTCCGGGAGCCTGCACATCTACCAGGTCATCGCCCACCGGATCGTCGGCACCGCAGACCACCCGGCCCGCGCGGTCGTCGAGTACCACGTCCCCCCGACCTGGCATGTCCCCGACGCCACCGTCTTCCACCAGGCCCTCGCCGACCTCGACCTGGACTGGAACCCCGCCAGCCGTACCGGGGTGATCGTCTCCATGACCATCACCCCCGGCCCGGACGGCGCGCAGTTCGTCTTCTGCCTCGCCTACGACCCCAAGACCGGCCACGAGGAGCCCTTCGCCCGGCTCGACGCTCGCTTCGCCACCCGCCCCGCGGCCGCCTTCGACCCCGCCGACCACATCGGCGCCCCCGTCACCGCCTTCTCCTCCTGAAC
>NZ_JARAYQ010000338.1:0-7262 GCF_033794505.1 Streptomyces sp. MB09-01
AAAGATTTTTTCCTTTTTTGTGGGCTCGGAAATTGTTATAAGAGACAGCCCGTGGGCAGCGGGCCGGGGGTGGTCGTCACCGGCGGCACAGTCCGGTCCGGAAGGGTCGCGACGCTGTCGAGGTCCACGTCCACCTCGCGGTCCGGAACCGACGGCACGGAGACCGACGGAACCGTGTTGTCCGGCTGCGGCGAACGTCCGGTCACCGATCCGGGGTCACCCGAGGACGTACTGTGCGACGACCCCTGCGCCGTGTACGAGGAGCCTGTCGAGCCGACTCCGTCGCCAGTTCCTCCACTAGACCTCGCCATGTCGTATTGGCCATCGCGAGCCGGCGGCAGCAGCACATCCGGCGGCGGCGGGAACGTCGGGATCGTCGCCTTGTCCATCTCCGTGGACGACAGCTGGTACGACTGCGCCAGGTTGGTCATCAGCCGCACCGCCTCGCGGTGGTCCGCGTCCAGAATCGTCTGCGCCTCCGCGCGGACCGTCGCCGCGTCCGGGTCGTTGTGGTGCTCGATGGCCGCTGCGAGGTTCTTGGTCGCCGTCGCGTCGACGGCGGTCATCTTCGTGGCCTCGGTCATCGTCTGGACGACCTTGCCCATCCACTCCCCGCCCTTGGCGCTGTAATCGCTCAGGCGCAACGTCGCGTTGCCCGCGCGGCCCACCCACTCCTGGAAGGCGTCGGCTCCTTCGCCCTCCCAGCCGGACACGACGTGGTGCTTGAGCGCCTCGCCGATCGTCTTGATCTTCGCGGCGGCCGCCGCCAGTTGGTCGGCCCGCGTCTGGACCGAGGCAGGGTCCAGCGAAGCGATCATGTCCCGCATCTGCTGGTGCGTGAAGCCTTCAAAATCCGTCATCAGTGGTTACCTCCCGACGTGCTGGGCGACGGGGTCGGAGTCGTGGACGTCGGCGGCTGGTTGGACGCCGCCAGGCGGCGCTGTTCCTCCAGCCACGGGTCGCGATCCTCGACGTACTGGTCATGGGCCTGCTTGGCGAGGAGGGCCATGCGCTGCTTCGTCTCCTCGTCCACACCGCCGTAGCCCTTGCCCGCCGTCAGGACCGCGATGCCCAGGGCCTCGATCTGCCCCGCCAGCCCCTTCGAGAGCTTCTGCAGCTCCGTGATGACCGTGTCGTACGACTTGAACAGCGCGTCGACCTCCGGGAAGCCCTTACCGAGCTTGGCCGCCGGCAGCTTGCCGTCCGCCAACTTCTTGTGGTCCGCGTCGGAGCCGGTGAGGTCGTCCAACAAGGTGTCCACCATGCGCTTGTACTCGCTCAGCGAGTCGAACTCGACCCGCAGCGCCGCAGTGGCAGCGCCGTAAGCCGCCCCCGCGAGCGCGCCCATCGGACCCCCCAGCCCCAGCGCGAGGGCCGCTTGTACCGCGCCTGCCCCGTTGTCGTCTGCCACGTCGGCCTCCCCGTCTCCCCGTGGGCGTGGCGTTTCCGCCGCGCCCCGTCCCCGTTCGCACCAGTGTCCACGCGCACGTGCGCACTCGTACCGATCACTCTAGCGACAGGCAACGACAGCCCCAAGTCCGGGGTTGCACGTGCAATGTGGGTCACACGGTCACGAGTTGGGCGATGCTACCGCCGCCGACGGCCTGATCGGGAGCCTGTTGACCGGGCGGCCCGTGGCCGCCCGTACCGCCGAGGCGATCGCAGCGGGGGTCGTCACCACCGGGATCGCGCTCGCCGCCTTCGCGCCGAAGGGGGCCACCACGTCGCGTTCCTCGACCAGTTTGACGATGCGCACGGCCGGGGCGTCCAGCGACGTCGGCAGTGCGTAGCCCGTCAGGTCGGGGTGGCGGACCAGGCCGGAGACCGTGCGGAGGTTCTCCGTCAGGGCCGCGCCGACGCCCTGCGTGACCCCGGCCTCGATACGGGCTTCCAGCTGGCGGGGGTTGAGGATGCGGCCCACGTCCTGGGCGACCGCGAGCTCCACGACCCGTACCGAGCCGAGTTCGATGTCCACGTCCACCACCGCGCGGATCGCGCAGAAGGCGAGGCCCACGAAGGCGTCGCCCTGGCCGTCCCCGTCCAGGGGCTCCGTCGGGTGCGGGCGGCACTGGGCCGTGGCCCAGAGCTCCTTCCCCTGTATGGCCTCCGAGACGCTCATCGAGAAGGCCCCGTCGTACGAGGTGATCCGGCCGTCAGCGATCTGCAGGAGCTCTGTCGACATGCCCAGTTTGTGGGCCATGGGCTGCAGGAGCTGGGTGCGGACCATCTTGGCCGCGCGCTCCACCGCGCCGCCCGACACCCACGTGTGGCGGCCGTGCGCCGACGGGCCCGCCGGCGGCTGGTCGGTGTCCACGGGGGCAACCGCCACCTCGTCGACGCCCAGCACCTCCTGGACGATCTGGCGGGCCAGCGTGCCGAAGCCCTGCCCGGTGTCGACCGCCGCGCAGATGACCGTGGCCGCGCCGTTGACGACCTTCACGGTGGCCGTCGAGACCTCGTCCGTGCCCTCCGCGCCGAGCATGTGCACCATGCCGACGCCGTAGCCGACGCCGCGGCGCACCGCGCCCGGCTCGCCCGCGCCCTCCGGGCCGCCCGGCAGCAGCCACTCGTCCTCCGGGGTGTCCTTCGGGAGGGCGGGCAGCTCGAAGTCGCGGACCGCGCGCAGCAGTTCCGCCACCGGCGCCGGGCAGGTCACGGTCTGGCCGGTGGGGAGCAGGTCTCCCGTCGCCAGGACGTTGCGCATGCGCAGTTCCGCGCCGTCCATGCCGAGCGCGGCCGCGAGCTTGTCCATCTGGCCCTCGTACGCGGCGCACACCTGCATGGCGCCCTCGCCGCGGACGTGGCCGGAGGGGGGGTTGTTGGTGCGGACCGCCCAGCCTTCCACGAAGGCGTGCGGGACCACGTACGGGCCACAGGCGAAGGCCACGGCCGCCGCCAGGGATTCCGCGGAGGCGTCGGCGTACGCGCCCGCGTCCATCAGGATCTGCGCCTCGACCTTGACCAGGCGGCCCTCCGCGTCCGCGTGGTGGCGGTAGCGCAGCAGGGTCGGGTGCCGGTGGGTGTGGCCGAGGAAGGACTCCTCGCGGGTGGCGGCCAGTTTGACCGGGCAGCCCGTGCGCAGGGCGAGCAGGCCGAGCGGGAGCTGGAAGGCGGCGTCCTCGCGGTCCGCCGTGGCTCCCGGCACGCCGGTGACCACCACGCGTACGCGGTCCGGTTCCAGGCCGAAGCAGGCGGCGGCCAGGGCGCGGTCGGTGTGCGGGTCGGTCGACGCGGTGTAGAGCTCCACGCCGCCGTCGGGCCGCGGCACGGCCAGTCCGGCCTCGGCGCCGATGGGGGCGGGGTCCTGGCGGCCGATCCGGTACAGGCCCTCGACGACCACGTCGCCGGTCGCCTCCGGGTCGCCGTAGCGCAGCGGGATGTGCCGGATCAGGTTGCCGTCGGGGTGCAGGGCGGGCGCGCCGAAGGACTGCTCGGGGTCGGTCACCGGGTCGAGGAGCTCGTACTCGACGGCGATGGCGGCCGCGGCGAGCCGTGCGGTGTCCGGGTGGTCGGCGGCGACGGCGGCGATGGGCTCGCCGTGGTGGCGCACGACGTCGTGCGCGAACACCGGCCGGTCGGCGATCCGGCGGCCGTGCGTGGTGGCGCCGGGGACGTCGGCGTGGGTGACGACGGCGCGCACGCCGGGCATTGCGGCGGCGGCCGTGGTGTCGATGGACAGGATGCGGGCGTGGGCGTGCGGGGAGCGCAGCACGGCGGCCCACAGGAGGCCCTCCGCCCACAGGTCGGCGGCGTAGGGGAAGGTGCCCTCGGTCTTGGCGCGGGCGTCGGTGGCGGGCACGGACGCGCCGATGCCGCGCGGCACCTGCTGCTCCGAGGCCTCCGCCGAGGGGGCGGCCAGGGCCGTCACCGTGCTGTTCACCGCTGTCGTCGCCGTCGCCGTAGCCGCGTCCTGCCCGCTCACGCCGTGCCTCCGTGGTGGATGCCGCCCTCGCCGGGCGCTGCCTGGTGCGGGATGCGCGCCTCCGGAGCCTGGCCCGGGGCCTGGTCCGGGGCCTGGTCCGGGGCCTGGTCCGGAGCCGTGGTCTCGGCGGCGGCCGCCTCGCGCTCGGCCACGACCTCGCGCACGGCGTCGACGACTCCCGCGTAGCCGGAGCAGCGGCAGAGGTTGCCGCACAGCGCCTGACGGGTCTCCAGCTCGCTGGGGGCGTGGTTGCCCTCCAGCAGGTCGTGGATGGTCATGGCCATGCCGGGCACGCAGAACCCGCACTGCACCGCCCCCGACCTGCACAACGCCTGCTGCACGTCCGAGAGTTCCCCGCCCATCGCGAGCCCCTCGACGGTGCGGACCTCGCTGCCGGCGGCCGTCGCGGCCGGGACCAGGCAGGAGGCGACGAGCCGGCCGTCGACCTGCACGGCGCAGGCGCCGCACTCGCCCTGCGAGCAGCCGTCCTTGGCGCCGGCGAGGCCGAGGCGCTCGCGCAGCACGTAGAGGAGGGACTCGCCGATCCAGGCGCCGGTGACGGGCCGGTCGGCGCCGTTGACGCGCAGGACGTAGGAGGCCTGCGGGTGCTCGTGATGGGCGACGGCCTCGGCCGCCGTTCCTTCTTCGTACGTCGGCACCTCGGCCGGGACCTCTCGGCCGGTCCCCGCGTCCGGGAGTGCCGCATCGCTGTCGGCGGTGTCCGCACCCGGCGTGAGGTCGGCCGGGGGCTCCGCCGCGGCCGGCTCCTCCAGCGGACCGGCGTCGGCAGCCGCGGGGCCGGGCTCCGGCAGGACCGGCTCCGCCCCGGGCGCGGCGTCGTCCACCAGGGGCTCGGGCTCGGGCTCCGGCGCCGCGTGGCCGAAGGCCGCGAAGCCCTGGCCGTCGGTGCCCCCGGGCTGTGCGGGCCCGTCGGAGTGCGCGGGCTCTCCGGACTGTGCGGGCCCGTCGGGCCCCTCGGGCGCCGCCTCGGCCCGTACTCCGCCGAAGAGGTCCAGGCCGCCGGCGGCCACCGGCTGCGCCGCGGCGGGCCCGGCGGCCCCGCCCGGCTCCGGCGCTTCGCCGAAGGCCGTGAAACCGCGCCCGTCGGTGCCCGCGGGCAGTGCCGGCTCGGCGTACGCGCCGTGCCCGGCGTGCTCCGCGTACCCGGCGTGCTCCATGTGATCGCCGTGCCCGGCGTGCTCGCCCTGCTCCGCGTGCGAGACGTGCCCGACGTGCTCGCCCTGCTCCGCGTGCGAGACGTGCCCGACGTGCCCGGCGTGCTCCACGTACCGGGCCGGGCCCGCGTGCCCGGCGCGCTCCGCGTGGTCGGCCGTCCGGGCGCCCTCGGCCTGCTCCGCCGCCGGGCCGTGGGCGGCCTCGATGTCGTGCGGGGCCGGGTGTACCGGCTCGCCGTCCGGGAGCGGGGTGCCCACACCGGGGCCTCCCAGCACGCGCGGCCCGCGCCCGGCGGCGCCCACTCCGGGGCCTCCGAGCAGCCGCCCGGCGCCGTGCGCCGTCGCGGCGGCAGCGGCGGCCGAAGCCGCCGCGGCCTCGTCCGTGCCCGGCAGGACGCCCGCGTCCAGGTTCCCGTCCAGGTGACCTTCCGGGTCCCCGGCCGGCTGCTGCGTCAAGTACGCCCACGGCGCCGGAGCGCCGCCCGGCAGCGTCGCCGGGGCCTGGCTCCAGTCGGCGTCCAGCCCGCCCGGACGGAAGTCGCCCTGCTGTCCGGGGAATTCGGAGAACTCGGGCACGGTCCACCGGCCGGTCGCCGAAGAGGCGGCCTCGGGCTCCTGCGCCGCCTCCGGGAACCGCCACTCCGCCGTCTCACCGGGATCGGGCAGCGGCTCCGGCTCGGCCTCGGCGAACGCCGCGGCGACCGAGGCCGGGATCGGGATGGTCGCCGGGATCGGCCCGCCCACCGACCCGGACCCGGCCCCCGGACCGGAACCGCCGGCGGAACCCGGCTCGGCCTGGGGCGAACCCCCCGCCTCCGGCCACTGCACCGGGATCGTCCACGTACCCGTGGCCGCCGGATCCGTGGTGGCCGTGCCGAGCGGCACGATCATCGGCGGCGGCACGTACCCGTGCCCGGGCGCCGCGAGGGGCTCCCCGGTGCCGAGCGCGTCCAGCATGTCCTGCGGCAGTTTCACGAAGGCCGTGGCGTCCGAGTCGTACTCGCCGCCCTGCGGGACCGGTTCCCAGCCCCAGCTCGCCGTACCGTTCCCCTGGGTCACGTTCGCGTTCTCGTTCTCGTTCTCGCTCATGAGGTCAGTGCCCTCCCGAGGGCCCTGCGTGCCAGCACGGCCACCGTCCGCCGCAGATGCAGTACACCAGGAGCCACCGGCTCCCCCTGGTCGGGCACGCAGGCGGCGGCGACGTACTCGCCGAAGGCCTCCAGCGCCTCGGGGGCCAGGCTCCGCTCGCCGTCCCAGTCGATCAGCGAGGCCACCCACTGCTCGGCCTCCAGGGGCCGCAGCGGCATCGGGGCGACCGCACCGATCGCACAGCGCACACCCCGGCGCGCGGGATCCAGTACGAGCCCCACCGACGCCACGGCACGCCCCGGCCCGGTACGGCCCGTGGCCTTCAGGAACACCTGCGGCGCGTGCAGCAGCGGGACGCGGACGAAACCGATCAGCTCGCCGGGGCTCAGCATCTCGCGGCCGGCCAGCAGGTACGACACCGGGATCTCCCGCTGCCCGCCCGGGCCGACGATGACGAGGACGGCCTCCAGCGCGGCCAGTACGGGCAGTGCGTCACCCGTGGGCGCGGCGCTGGCGATGTTCCCGCCCAGGGTGCCCGCGTTGCGGATCTGCGGGGGCCCGGCGGCGCGCGCGGCGGCGGCCAGCGCGGGGATCAGGGCGGCGAAATCCGGCCGTCCCATCCGCGCGTGGGTGAGGCCGGCGCCGAGCAGCGCGTGGCCGTCCTGGTACTGCCAGCCGCGGATCTCGTTGATCCGGCCCAGGCCCACCAGCGCGGCGGGCCGCAGCAGCCCGGCGTTGACGGCGGCCATGAGGTCGGTGCCACCCGCGACGGGCACGGCCGCGGGCATGGCGGTGAGCGCCGCCACGGCCTCGTCGAGCGAGGCCGGCAGTGTCACGGACTGCGCCGCCTGGGGCCCCTGGGGGCCCTGAGATGAATCCGGTGCGTGCAGTGCATGCGGTGCGTGCGTGGTCAACCCAGCTGCCCCTTCCCGATGTCCCGGTCCTGGCGCTCACGCCTGTCCGCCGTACGGTACGTGCTCACCGCCGGGACGTGGCAACTCTGGCACATCTTCCGGGCCGCCCGGCGCGAGGGTCCGCCCGGTGCCCCCGCCTCCCGTGGGACCCCCCGCACGTCC
>NZ_JARAYQ010000339.1:0-7172 GCF_033794505.1 Streptomyces sp. MB09-01
GGGTGGGACGGTTTGCGGGGTGCCGAGCGCTGAAGCGCGAGGTCTACCCGCGTCGACTTCCGGGCCATCGAGGCCCCGGTGTGGTCCGGGGGAGATCACACGGCGGAGCGGAAGGCCGGAAGGTATCCGCCGGAGTGGCCCGCCGCCGTGGGGTGGTAGCTGTTGGAGACGGGCACCGAGACGCTGTGCAGCCACGCGTTGCCCGAGCAGATCTCGTGGCCGGTGAACTCGTCCACGACGCTGGAGTAGGAGAATCCTGCGTTGGCGGCCTGCTTGGCGAGCATCCCGTTGAGGGCGTCGCTGCCCCGGTTGATCGCCGCGCGTTCGGTCTCGCTCAGCCCGGCTATGCAATTGCCGTTCAGCTGGTAGAAGCGGGGGTAGCCGAGCACGACGACATGAGCCTGCGGCGCCTTGCTGCGGATGGAGCCGTAGAGGGAGGAAAGGCTCCCGGGCAGGGTGTTGGTGATTTGTGCGATGGCGTTGTTCACCGCGGCGACGCAGGTCGCCTCGCTCTGCAGGACGCAGGTCTGCATGACGTTCGCGAACCCGACGTCGTTGCCGCCGGCGGTGACGCTCACGAGCGTGGTGGAACTGTTGAGCGGGGTCAGCTGGCTGCTCTTGACCGTACCGGTCGTCGCTCCCGAACAGGCGGTGAAGGAGAACGAGGCCGGAGCGTTGGCTGCTGCCCACAGGGACGGGTAGGCCTTGCTGCTGCGCTGGCAGCTGCCGCTGTCGGGCAGGTAGCTTCCGGCGCCCACCCCTGAGGAGTAGGAGTCGCCGAGGGCGACGAAGCGCTCCCCTGCCGCCGTCGCGGCGGCGGCCTGCTGGGTCAGGCCCAGGGTCGTGGCCACCAGGGCCAGCAGGACGGGCAGGACCCGTCTCGCAGGTGATGTGTACATGACAAATAACTCCCTGATGTGTTGTGGGGAACAGGAGTTGTTGAAGCGTCACTCTTCTAGCAGTGGCGGACGCCCTTGCGATAGGCGTGTGAAACGGTTTGTTTCTGCGGGCTCCCCTGAGCGGCGATGCCGAGCCATGGCCCCGCCCCGGGAAATCCCCCCGCGCTGCCGTCCGGAACACCTGTGCCTGCTTGGGCCGGACGCCGCTGCAAGGCTCGCTCGAGCGACGATGCGCGGTGCCTGACGGCGCGGGCTTCACCCGTGCCCGGTCCGAAGGGACGGCCTGGCCGCCGCGGGCAGGCAGCGCGTCGCCGCGCAGGCGAAGAAGGTGAACAAGGCTCCGACGCAGCCGAGGAGCAGCGTCGCCACGGCGCGGCCCAGGTGCTCCCCGGCGATCCCGACGGTCACGGAGAGGGCCACCAGGTCAACCCCGGAGCGAGGCGGTCCGCCGTGCGAGCGGCCACCCCTCGTCCGACTCGCCGTTCTCGTCGTGCGCCGTGGCGCGGAGGCTGCGGTGGTGAGGAGGGTGGAGCCGTCGACCGGCTCGTCGCCGTCCGGGTGCTCGGACGTTCGAACGTTCGAGCAGTACGTCGTTCCCGGCGTCGGCGAGGACGGTCGCGGCGGCCGCACTCACGTCCTCGATCCGGTAGGCGGCCGGCTCGGCGCCGGCCGGGGCGGTCAACTCGACCGCACGTCACGCCTTTCGGAGCGACCTGGGCGATCGCCGCGAACGGGGAGAGCTGACGAAGATGACGAAGATGACGGAGCTGGACGAGACCGGTATCGAGGTGCAGGTGCGCCGGGCTCCCTCGCGACGGGGCGCCCGCGGTCGTGGGGCTGGTCCTCGGCCCGTAGGAGCGGGCGGATCCCTCGGCGCACAGGCAACCAGGTCACCCGAGATGGTCACAGCAGCGGAGCCAAGGCCTCCGTGGCCGCGCGCAGTGCGGGTGCGTACGCCTCGATCTCCTCCCGGGAGACCAGGAACGTGACGGTGGTGATGCTGACCCCGCCGACCGGCCGGCCCGAAGGGCCGAGGATCGCGGCGCCGATGCAGCGGATGCTGGGCTCGTTCTCCTCGTCGTCCAGGGCGTAGCCCCGGGCACGGACCTCCGCCAGCTGCGCGTGCAGGGCCCGCGCGGTGGTGAGCGTCCGCGGTGTCCGGCGCGCCAGGCCGGTGGCGGCGATCAGGTCCCGCACCTCAACGGCGGGCAGGTGGGCCAGGATGCTCTTGCCGATCGCGGTCGTGTGCAGGGGCATGCGCTTGCCGACGCGCGAGGCCGTCCGGAAGGGCTGGTCGCTCTCCAGCTTGCGGATGTAGGTGATCGTCTCCCCGCTGTGCAGGGCGAGATGGACCGTCTGGCCGGTGTTCTCCTGGAGTTCGCCCAGGATGCGCCCGATGCTCGGCGGCTCCCCGCCGACGACGAGGGCGGACAGGCCGCGCAGCCGCGTCCCCACCCCGTACCGGCTCTCGGCCTCCTGGCGTACGAAGCCCTGCTCGACCAGCGAGGCCAGGATGCGGAAGGTGCTCGACTTGGGCACCGCGGCCGCCGTCGCCACATCGGTCAGCCGGTGCGGGCCGCCGGGGGCCGCGACCGCCTCCAGGATGCGCAGGGACTTCTCCAGCGCGGAACCGGCCGCGGAGGTCCGTCCCGCGCGCGCACCCTCCGGGACTTCGTCCACATCCGTTGACACGGCAACTCCCGACGTGGGTAGGGTCTAGACCAAATGGTTCCGTTACACGGTACGCCGTTCCGCTACGTGGAACGAACGGGAGGTCTTCCTTGTCCAGCCACCCGTACGAGGTACTGGCGGCCCAGCGGCTGCTGCCGGTGCTGCGCGACGCCGACGCCGACGAGGCCGTCCGCCGCTCCACCGCCCTGCTCGCCGCCGGCTGCCGCGCCGTCGAACTGACCACCTCCACCCCCGGCTGGGCCGGAGCCCTCGCCCGTACCGCTCCCCTCGACGACGCGCACGGCCGCCCCGCCCTCATCGGCGTCGGCACCGTCACCACCGCCGCGCAGGCCGCGACCGCCCTGGACGCGGGCGCCGCCTTCCTGGTCTCCCCCTACCCGGCCCCCGAGGTCCGGGAGGTCGCCCGGCGCCGCCGAGCCGTCTTCATCGAGGGCGGGTTCACCCCGGGCGAGATCGCCGCCGCCGTCCGCGCGGCGGGCGCGGCCAAGGTCTTCCCGGCGCATGTGGGCGGCCCCGGATTCGTCCGCTCCCTCAGGGCGGTGCTGGCCGCGGCGGTGATCATCCCGACCGGCGGCATCCGGCCCGCCGAGGTCCCCGACTGGCTGGCCGCGGGCGCCACGGCCGTCGGCATCGGCACCGGCCTGCCGACGGACCCGGTCGAACTGGCCGCCGTATTCGCCGGGCTGGCCCGTCCGCGCCCCGCGCACGGCGACGGCGACACGGATGCGGATGCGGACGCGCATGCGGGTGCCGACGCCGGCCCGGACGCGGTCGGGGAGCGCTGACCGTGTCCCGGCCATCCGCCCCGGCCTACGACGTCCTCGTACTCGGCGAGGTCCTCGTCGAGATCCACGCGGGCACCACCCTGCGCGAGGCCACCGACGGCACCCCGGCCCGCATCTCCTACTCCGGGGACGCACTCAACGCGGCGGCCGCCGCGGCCGCGGCAGGGGCCCGGACCGCCCTGCTCGCCGTGGTCGGCGACGACGAACTCAGCACCCCGCTGCTGCGCAGGGCCGCCGAGCTCGGCGTGGACGTCTCCCACGTGCGCCGCGCCCCGCGCCCCAACGGCGCCTACCTGCTCTGCGCCGACACCGACGGCGACCGCGCGTTCGTCTACTGGCGTACCCGCAGCGCCGGTTCCACCCTCGCACCCGCGCACGTCGATTCCTGGCGCGAGCTGCTGACCCGCTGCGGGGCGCTCGTCACCAGCGGCATCACCGGCGCCCTGTCGCCGAGCAGCCGAAGCGCCGTACTGGCCGCCGCGCGCCTCGTGCACGGGGCGGGCGGGCACCTCTCGTACGACCCCAACTTCCGCTCCCGGCTGACCTGCCGGGCCGAGGCGCAGGAGCTGCTCGCCCGGATCGCCCCGCTGACCGGGCTGCTCAAGACCTCCTGTCCGGCCGACGCCTGGGCTCTCGTCGACACCGACGACCCGCGGACCGCCGCGGCCCGCTTCCGCGCGCTCGGCGCCCGTACGGTCGCGGTCACCGCCGGCGCGGACCGGCTGCTCCTGGACGACGGCACGCGGGCGGCCTACCACCCCGTCCCCGTGAACCCCGCGCCGGTCGACGCGACCGGCGCGGGCGACTGCTTCACCGGCACCACCACCGCCCGGCTCGCCCTCGGCGACACCCTCGCGGACGCCGTGGCGTACGGCACGGCCGCGGCCTCCCTCTCGGTCTCCGGCCGCGGCGGCACCGGACACGTCCCCTCCTTCGAGGAGACGGCGGCCCTGGCCGCCGCCCACCGGCGCAGGACTTAGGCCGTCTAGGGGGAGTCGGGCTCGGTGACCCATCCGGCCGCCAGGACCAGCCGCGAGGTCCGGTGGACGGTCAGGAACCCGAACGGCCGGTCGAAGCGCACCTCGGCCCGGCGCGCCCGGTAGCGGGGCCGGGGCGCCGCGCAGCCGGCCGCGGCCCCGAAGGCGGTGACGGCCGCGGCCTCGAAGCCCGCGGCGTGGAACCGGGCCAGTGCGGACTGCCGGGCCGAAGCGATGGCCAGCGGTTGGGAGCTGATGCCGGGGAAATGGCCGTGGTCCCTGTCGGTGGCGGCTTCCAGCCCGAACAGCCGGGCGTGGTCCAGGAGGTCGTGCTCGGACCGCACCTCGAAGGCCACCGTCTCGATGTGCAGCCGGGGTTCGGGGGAGTAGGCGGCCACGGTGGCGACGGCCAGTCCTGGACCGGGGCTCCCGTCCGGGAGCAGGCTCGCGCCCGTGGCGGGAAGGGCCTTCGTAACGGCGGCGATCGCGGCGGTGAGCGTGTCACCGACCGGTGCTTCGGGCTCGCCCAGCACGAGGTGGACGTCCACTCCCGCCGCTCCGACGACCTCCAGCAAGGTGACCGCACCGGACGGGCCGTGCACCACCCGGACCCGGTCGAGCAGGGAGGTGCTGCGGAGCAGCGTGCGCACGGGCCGGCCGGCCCACGGACCGGCGAACGGCTCTCCGTACGCCTCGTCGAACGGCTGGATCCACCTCAGCCGCAGCGCGAGCGCGGAGGCGAGGACCATCAGGCTGTCCTCGTCGAGGAGCACCGGCATGCGTGCGATCAGCCCGCCGGTCCGGTCCGCCGCCCACGCGTCCAGCGTCTCGGCGTCGGCGTCCGGGTCCCCGGTCAGCGTGCCCCGGGCGCCGGCCGGGAGTTTCGCCGCCCAGTCTTCCTCCAGCGGGAGTCCGGCCTTGGCCCACAGCCCGGTCGCCGTCCGCAGACCCCGTACGCCGGCCAGCGCGGCCAGCAGCTCCCGGGCGGCCCCGGCCGCGGCCTCGGCGGATATGCCCAGGGCGCGCGCCAGTTCGGCGCGGGCCGGACCGCCCGAGCCGTCCGCGAGCAGGGCGAGCAGCGGCCAGACCCCGGCCGCGGTGAACACGGTGCCCGTGTCGCCGGCCGGGGCTTGCGCGGCGGCCCAGCGCGTCGTCAGGTGGTTGACCGCCCGTACCGTCGAGTTCCTCATGCGGGGGAGCGTACGTGGAGGGACACCGCCGGGCCGGATGGATTTCCGCGGCCCGGCGGCGCCGGTCAGTTGCGTCGGCGGTGAGGCCGGCGGGGCGCCGGGCCGGGTGCCCGTCGGGTGTCTGGTCACGTGCCTGTCGGGTGTTCGGTCAGGTGCCCGGTCGGTGAGGCCGGCCCGGCGGCGCCGGTCAGCGCCCGCGCAGGCCTCGGTCGACGGCCGTCATCAGCTCTCCGTCGGAGGTGTCCGCGTCGAGCGACCAGAACATCGCGCCGCCCAGGCCGTGTTCGCGGACGTAGGCGGTCTTGGCGCGCAGCACCTGCGGGTCGTCGTACGTCCACAGGGTGGTGCCGTCGAACAGCCAGGCATGGCCCCCGCGCCGGTCCCGGTGGACCTGGTAAGTGCCGGAATCGGCAAGCTTCTTCAGTGCCTCGTAGTCCTCGTACCCGGCGGACCAGGTGGCCGGCGCCGGGCCCGTGGCGGGCTGCCCCATGCCGTCCCCGCCGCCGCTGACCCCGGTCCAGCCCTGCCCGTAGAAGGGCATGCCCATCACCAGCTTGTGCGCGGGCGCTCCGCGCAGGCGCCAGGCGTCCACCGTTCCGTCGACGCTGAAGTCGCCCCGGGCGTAAAGCGCGGACTGCTGCGCGGTCTTCGACTCGCCGGAGACGTGGAAGTCGTAGCCCTGGAGGGTCACGAAGTCGAGGTCGCGCATGATCCGGCGGACGTCGAAGCCCGCGTCGATCTTGGCGGGCGCGGTCGGGACGAAGGCGGTCAGCTCGTACCTCGTCCTCTTCCGCTGGCTCTTCGCGTACCCGTCGAGCTGGGTGCGGAACTCCTTGACGAGCTCGGTGAAGTTGCGCTTGTCCTCCGGCCGGAACTTCGTGTCGGTGTCGCCCGCGGAACCGGGCCACTCCCAGTCGAGGTCGATCCCGTCGAACACGCCGGCGGCTGCTCCCGCGCCGCCGCGGCTGCCGTCCTGCGGGAGGTTGCCCTTGATGTAGAGATCGATGCAGGACTCGACGAAGGCCTTGCGGGAGGCCGGGGTGAGGGCGGCGTCCGAGAAGTGGGTGGACCAGCTCCAACCCCCCAGCGAGATCAGTACCTTGAGGCCGGGGTGCTTGGCCTTGAGCTCGCGCAGCTGGTTGAAGTTGCCGGCGAGCGGCTGCTCCGGGGTGTCGGCGACCCCGTCGACGGAGTTCTCGGCGTCCAGCGGGCGGACGTAGTCGGCCCATGCGTCGGCCTCGCCGGATACGTTTCCGGTGAAGCACGTGCCTTGCGGACTGACGTTGCCGAACGCGTAGTTGATGTGGGTGAGCTTGCCGGCGGAGCCGCTCGCCTCGAGGTCCTGGACCTGGAAGTCCCGCCCGTAGACGCCCCATTGGGTGAAGTAGCCGACCTTCTTGTACGAGTGGCCGGGTCCGCTCGCCCCGCCGCCGTCCGCACCGGCGGCGGGCGCGAAGGCGGTGAGCAGGGTGAGGGAACAGGCGGCTACGGCCAGCCTGCCGAGCATGCTGCGGCGCATGGGCTTCCTTTGCGGAGGCGGGGAGGGGGCGCGAGCGCGGGCGCGGTGCATGCCGGAAATTATTGGTCTGGACCAGAGCGGTCAAGGGGGCGGCCGAAACTCGCTGGGCG
>NZ_JARAYQ010000033.1:0-45857 GCF_033794505.1 Streptomyces sp. MB09-01
ACGGGCTGCGGGGTGGGGATGGAGGCGTTGGCGTCGCCCATCTGCGCGCAGGCGATCTGGCCGCCTTTGATGACGAGCTCGGGCTTGACCCCGAAGAAGGCGGGGTTCCACAGCACCAGGTCGGCGAGTTTGCCGGTCTCGACCGAGCCGATCTCGCGGGCGAGCCCCTGGGCCACGGCGGGGTTGATCGTGTACTTCGCGACGTAGCGGCGGGCCCGGTGGTTGTCGGCGGGCCCGTCGCCGGGGAGGAAGCCGCGCCGCTTCTTCATCACATGGGCTGTCTGCCAGGTGCGCAGCACGACCTCACCGACCCGGCCCATGGCCTGGGAGTCGGACGAGATGATGGAGATGGCCCCGAGGTCGTGCAGGACGTCCTCGGCGGCGATGGTCGAGGGCCGGATGCGGGATTCGGCGAAGGCGAGGTCCTCGGGGACGGCCGGGTTGAGGTGGTGGCAGACCATCAGCATGTCGAGGTGTTCCTCGACGGTGTTGACGGTGTGCGGCCGGGTGGGGTTGGTGGAGCTCGGCAGGATGTTGGGCTCGGAGACCACGGTGATGATGTCGGGTGCGTGCCCGCCGCCCGCGCCCTCGGTGTGGTACGAGTGGATGGTCCGGCCGGCGATGGCCGCGAGCGTGTCGCCGACGAATCCGGCCTCGTTGAGGGTGTCGGTGTGGATGGCGACCTGGGCGCCGGTCTCCTCGCAGACGCTCAGGCAGGCGTCGATGACGGCCGGGGTCGATCCCCAGTCCTCGTGGAGCTTGAATCCGAGCGCGCCGCCGCGCAGTTGCGCGTGCATGGCCTCGCGCGACATGGTGTTGCCCTTGCCGAGGAGGCCGATGTTGACGGGATAGGCCTCCAGCGCCGCGAACATCCGGGCCAGGTGCCAGGGACCCGGTGTGACGGTGGTGGCCTTGGTTCCTTCGGCCGGCCCGGTGCCCCCGCCGACCAGGGTGGTGGTCCCGGAGGCCAGCGCCTCCTCGATGACCGTCGGGGAGATGAAGTGCACGTGGGCGTCGATGGCGCCGGCGGTGACGATCTTCCCGTTGCCCGCGATGATCTCGGTCTCGGGGCCGATGACGAGGGCGGGATCGACCCCGTCCATGGTGTCGGGGTTGCCGGCCTTGCCGATGCCGCAGATCCGGCCGTCCCGGATGCCGAGGTCGGCCTTGACGACGCCCCAGTGGTCGAGGACGACGACCCCGGTGATCACGGTGTCGGGGGCGCCCTCCGCCCGGGTGGTGCGGGCCTGCCCCATGGACTCGCGGATCACCTTGCCGCCGCCGAAGACGGCCTCGTCCCCGGCGCGGCCGGGTCCGCCGCTGAGGTCCTGCTCGATCTCGACGAAGAGGTCGGTGTCGGCTAGCCGGATCCGGTCGCCGGCCGTCGGCCCGAAGAGGTCGCCGTACACCTGACGGGAGATCTCAGCCATCGAGCGGCCCTCCGGTCTCGCCGCGCAGTCCCGGTACGGTGCGCAGGCCCGCCAGCGGGACGAGTTCCACCGCGACCGGGATGCCGGGCTCGAAGCGGACGGCCGTGCCGGCGGCGATGTTGAGCCGGAGCCCGTGGGCGGCGGCGCGGTCGAAGTCGAGGCCGGGATTGGCCTCGGCGAAGTGGTAGTGGGAGCCGACCTGGACCGGGCGGTCGGCGCCGTTGAGCACGGTGAGGCGGGTGACGGGGCGGCCCTCATTGAGGCGCACCGGGCCGTCCCCGTAGGCGATCTCGCCGGGGATCATGCGGGTACTCCTCTTCAGACGACGGGGTCGTGGACGGTGACGAGCTTGGTGCCGTCCGGGAAGGTCGCCTCGACCTGGACGTCGTGGATCATCTCGGGGATCCCCTCCATGACTTCCTCGCGGCGCAGGACGGTGCGGCCGGAGGCCATCAGCTCGGCCACGGTCCGGCCGTCGCGCGCCCCTTCGAGGATGTGCGACGTGATCAGGGCGATCGCCTCGGGGTGGTTGAGGCGTACCCCGCGCGCCCTTCGCTTCTCGGCCACGTCCGCGGCCACGTGGATGAGCAGTCTCTCCTGCTCGTGCGGTGTCAGATGCACTCGTCATCACCAAGTTTCCGGGACAAGATCAACAGCGTGCCGGGGCGACCCTAGCGGCCGTCAACACTTTGTTGACCTGCACATATCCGAGCCAAGCGTGTCTTGCCCCACGCAGAGGAAGGCTTTCCGTCCCGACCACCGTCGCTTTACCGGATGATGAGTGATCATTGGCGGTCGAACGTGGCCGCCACGCTAAGGGCCCCGCTTTTCCGCTGCGTTAACCCACGTTTCGGGCAGGCACACGGTTCAACTCCGTTGCCCCGAGATCCCGGTTCCGTATACGGATTCCCCTCCGGAGTCGCATACGGGACCCCATCGAGGAGACACATGTTCGTCAACCCCGTCCGGCACATCACCTTCGACGCCCTCGACCCCTACCGGGTCGCCGAGTTCTGGTCGGCGGTGACCGGCTTCCCGATCCACCCCGACGACGTGGAGGGGGACGACGAGATCCTGCTGGAGCCGGCACAGCCGGGTGTGCCCGGACTGCTCTTCATCCGGGTGCCGGACGCCAAGTCCGTGAAGAACCGGGTCCACTTGGACATCCAGCCGCCGACCGGCACCCGCGACGAGACCGTCGAGCGGCTGATCGGGCTCGGCGCGAAGCTCGTGGACGACCGCCGCGACGAGGACGGGGTCATGGGATGGGTGGTGCTCGCCGACCCCGAGGGCAACGAGCTGTGCATCGAGCGCAGCGCGGTGGAACGCGGCACCGCCTGAGCCCGTCAGCAGCCGGTCACGCTCCGCGCCGCCGTCGGTGCTCCGACGGCCCAGGGCAGCGCGATCCACACCGTCTTGCCGCCCTCCGCGGTCGGAGTGACCGAGAGCCGGCCGCCCGCCTCCGCGGCGAGCCAGCGGATGATGACCATCCCCCGGCCGTTGTCCTGCTGGACGGCGGCCGGGAGCCGCTTGGGCCAGCGCGGGTGGCTGTCGGTGACCCCGACGCGCAGCCACTCCTGGCGCTCCAGCCGGATGTCGACCGTGAAGGTGGGCGACTGGCCGAAAGTGTGCTGTACCGCGTTGGTGGCGAGCTCCGAGACGATCAGCCGGACGCTGTCCGCGGTCTCGGCGTCTTCGGGGAGTCCCCATTCGCTCAGCACGTCCGCCACGTAGCGGCGGGCGGCGGCGACCGAGGCGGGATCGCTCGGCAGAGTGACGGATGCTTCCTGGTGGTCTGCCATGGCGACGGTCCCTTTCCCACCGGGACGGAACCGCCCCGGATCTGTGCTGGACGCCAGAGTGCCACCCATCGTGGCGCCGCACCTGCCGTTCCCCCAAGATATGCATATATCTGTCGCTCGATGCGGTGAACTCTGCTACGGAAGAGCGTATTTGGACGGCAGACTGGTGCGAGCTGTGCCGGTGGAAGGGAGGCGGGTGTGCAGCACGGTCCCGCGGTGCGTCGGCGCAAGCTCGGCGAGGAACTGCGTGCCCTGCGTGACCGGTCCGGTCTCACCAGTGGTGAGGCCGCCCGGATCATGGGATGGCACCAGTCGAAAATCAGCCGCATCGAGACAGGCCGCAGCGGCGTGAAGCCGGAGGACATCCGGCTGCTCCTCGACGTCTACGGGGAGGTCGTGAGCCCGCAGCAACGCGCCCTGCTGGAGGCTCTGTCGGCCTCGGCCGCCGGTCCCGGTCCGGCCGGTGACACCGGGCGGGGCCGCCAGTGGTGGCACGACTACCGGGGGCTGCTTCCGCAGGAGTACCGGGACTTCATCAGCCTGGAGGCGGGCGCCCGGTCGGCCCGCACCGTGGAGCTGTCCGTGGTGCCGGGGCTGCTGCAGACCTCCGGGTACGCGCGGGCCGTGACCCGGGCCGCGCTGGGCGGGCTGCCGGAGCCGAAGGTGGACGCGCTGGTCGACGTACGGCTGGCCCGGCAGTCGGTGCTGCGGGCCGATCCGCCGCTGGAGCTGAGCGCGGTGCTGGACGAGGCGGTGCTGCGCCGGCAGATCGGCGGCCCCGGGGTGATGGCCGAGCAGTTGCGGCACCTGGTGGAGGTGGCCCGGCTGCCCCAAGTGTGCTTGCAAGTGCTGCCGTTCAGCGTCGGCGGCCATCTCGGCCTGACAGGACCGTTCGTCATTTTTTCATTTCCGGACATCGCTGATCTGGATGTGGTGGTACTCGACCATTTGACGAGTAGCCTCTATCTGGAGCGGAAGGAAGACCTAGAGGCCTACAGCGCCGCGTTCCGCACCATTCAGGAACACGCCCTCCCGCCCCAGGACTCGTCGGATCTCATCAGCAGCCTTGCTGACGACGCGTAAGGAGGCACCCCCGTGTCCGCAACCCCCTTATCCTCCAGCGGACTTCTGATCAGCGCGCGGTGGCGGCGGAGCAGCCGCAGCACCGGAATGAACAATTGCGTGGAAGCCGCCGCCCTCGGCGGCGGCCTGCTGGCCGTCCGCGACTCCAAGCGGGCGGACGGCCCGGCCGTGCTCTTCACCGGGCCGGCCTGGGACGGCTTCCTCGCCTCCGTACGGGCGGACGCGCACGCGTAGCTCCGCCTAGCGGTCCGTGGCTCCGGCGGGCGCGGTCCCGAGGATCGTCGCAACCGCCCGGTTGATCTCCTCCCCCGTGAGATCGGCCCGGGCGGTCAGCCGCAGCCGGGAGATGCCGTCCGGCACCGACGGCGGGCGGAAGCACCCCACGGACAGACCCGCCTCGCGGCAGTCGGCGGCCCAGCGCAGCGCCGCCGACGCCGACGGGGCCCGTACCGACACCACGGCCGCGTCCGGCCGGGCCGCGGTCAGGCCGGACGCGGTGAGCCGCCCGTACAGCCGGTCGGCCACCTCGCGGGCGCGGCCCGCCCGCTCCGGTTCCCGCTGGAGCAGGCGCAGGCTCGCCAGGGCGGCGCCCGCGGCGGCCGGGGCCAGTCCGGTGTCGAAGATGAAGGTGCGCGCCGTGTTGACCAGGTGTCTGATCACCTTGGCCGGGCCGAGCACGGCCCCGCCCTGGCTGCCCAGGGACTTCGAGAGGGTCAGCGTCGCGACCACGTAGGGGGCGCCCGCGAGCCCGGCGGCGTGCAGCGCACCGCGGCCGCCCTCGCCGAGCACGCCCAGCCCGTGCGCGTCGTCCACGATCAGCGCCGCGCCCTCGTCGCGGCAGGCGGCGGCGTACCCGGCGAGCGGGGCGGCGTCCCCGTCCACGGAGAACACCGAGTCGCTCACCAGCAGCGCGGGGCCGTCGTGCGCGGCGAGCGTCTTGCGCGCGGCGTCCGGGTCGGAGTGCGGGATCACCGCGGTCTCGGCGCGCGAGAGCCGGCAGCCGTCGACGATCGAGGCGTGGTTCCCCGCGTCGGAGACGACCAGCGTCCCCCGGCCGCCGAGCGCGGTGACCGCGGCGAGGTTGGCCGCGTATCCGGAGGAGAGGACCAGTGCGGCCTCGAAGCCGCAGAAGGCGGCGAGCTCCCGCTCCAGCTCCGCGTGCAGCTCGGTCGTGCCCGTCACCAGACGGGAACCGGTGGCTCCGGCGCCCCAGCGCTCGGCCGCCTCCCGTGCCCCGCGGATCGTCCCGGGGTGCCGGGACAGGCCGAGGTAGTCGTTGCTCGCGAGGTCCAGGAGCGGCGAGAGCGCCGGCCGCGGGCGGAGCGTGCGGACCAGCCCCGCCCGCTCCCGTGCGCTCTCCGCGGCATCGATCCAGGCGAAGACATCCTCGGGGTCGGGGGTGTTCTCGGGCATCGGTATGTCCTCGTGTTTTGTCGGCAGTCCACAGACCTGCCCGACCCTAGCGGCCGTGACTCGTGCGCCAGGTGTGGCGATACACACACACCCATCCGGCCATGTTGTGCGATCTCTCCTTGGCCGGGATGGGTGCTGTGGTCCAGGATCGGGTGCATGGACCTGCTGAACACCCTGGTGGACAAGGGGCTGCGGCGCGAGCTGCCGACCCGCGAAGAGGCGCTCGCCGTACTGGCGACTTCTGACGACGAACTGCTCGACGTGGTGGCCGCGGCCGGCAAGGTGCGCCGCCAGTGGTTCGGGCGTCGGGTCAAGCTGAACTACCTGGTCAACCTGAAGTCGGGCCTGTGTCCGGAGGACTGCTCGTACTGCTCCCAGCGCCTGGGCTCGAAGGCCGAGATCCTCAAGTACACGTGGCTGAAGCCGGAAGAGGCCTCCCAGGCCGCCGCCGCCGGAGTCGCGGGCGGCGCGAAGCGGGTCTGCCTGGTCGCGAGCGGCCGCGGACCGACGGACCGCGACGTGGACCGGGTCGGCAAGACCATCGAGGCGATCAAGGAGCAGAACGAGGGCGTCGAGGTCTGCGCGTGCCTCGGTCTGCTCTCGGACGGCCAGGCGGAGCGGCTGCGCGACGCGGGCGCGGATGCCTACAACCACAACCTCAACACGTCCGAGGCGACGTACGGCGCGATCACCAAGACCCACACCTACGCGGACCGGGTCGACACCGTACAAAAGGCGCACGCCGCCGGCCTGTCCGCGTGCTCCGGTCTGATCGCGGGCATGGGCGAGACCGACGAGGACCTGGTCGACGTCGTCTTCTCGCTGCGCGAGCTGGACGCCGACTCGGTGCCGGTCAACTTCCTGATCCCCTTCGAGGGCACCCCGCTGGCCAAGGAGTGGAACCTCACCCCGCAGCGCTGCCTGCGGATCCTGGCGATGGCGCGGTTCGTCTGCCCCGACGTCGAGGTCCGTCTCGCGGGCGGGCGCGAGGTGCACCTGCGCTCGCTGCAGCCCCTGGCCCTGCACGTGGTCAACTCGATCTTCCTGGGTGACTACCTGACCAGTGAGGGCCAGGCAGGTCAGGCCGACCTCGACATGATCGCGGACGCCGGTTTCGAGGTCGAGGGCGCCGGCACGTCGACCCTTCCCGCGCACCGCTCCGACGCGGCGGCCGCGGCCGCCACCGGAGGCTGCGGCTCGAACGGCGGCGCCTCGGTCTGCGGTTCGGGCGCGGCCACGGGCGACGACGCCCCGGCGGCGGGCTGCGGCTCGACGTGCGGCGGCTGCTCCGGTCACGGGCACGCGGAGGCGACGCCCGCGCCGGCCCAGGCCGAGGCCGGCGAGGTCCGCCCGGAGCTGGTGGCCGTACGCCGTCGTGGCGCGGGGACGGATCTCGCTCCCAATGCCTGATCAGCTCGACGCACCGCCGTCCGGCACTCGTCCGTCCGGCGCTCCTTCGTCCGGCACTGCTTCGTCCGGCACTCCTTCGTCCGGCACTCCTTCGTCCGGCGCGGAACTGCTCGCACTGGACCGGCAGCACGTCTGGCACCCGTACGGCCCGATGCCCGGGCGGCAGGAGCCGCTGGTCATCGCCTCCGCCTCGGGCGTGCGACTGCGGCTCGCCGAGCCCTCCCAGGGGGAGGGCCACGAGGAGCTGGTCGACGGCATGTCCTCCTGGTGGTCGGCCATCCACGGCTACAACCACCCGGTGCTCAACGAGGCCGTGACGGCGCAGCTGGGCCGTATGTCGCACGTGATGTTCGGCGGGCTCACCCACGAGCCCGCCGTCCGGCTCGCCGCGAAGCTCGTCGAGATCACCCCGCCGGGGCTGGAGCACGTGTTCCTCTCCGACTCGGGCTCGGTGTCCGTCGAGGTCGCGGTCAAGATGTGCCTGCAGTACTGGCGTTCGGTGGGGCGGACGGGCAAGACCCGGCTGCTGACCTGGCGCGGCGGCTACCACGGGGACACCTGGCAGCCCATGGCCGTCTGCGACCCCGACGGGGGCATGCACGAGCTGTGGCAGGGTCACCTGCCGCGGCAGGTCTTCGCGGACGCGCCGCCCGCCGGTTTCGACACGCCCCTGGACCCGGCGTACGCCGAGCACCTGCGCTCCCTGATCGCCGCGCACGCCGACGAGTTGGCCGCCGTCATCGTGGAGCCGGTGGTACAGGGCGCGGGCGGCATGCGCTTCCACAACCCGGACCACCTCCGGGTGCTGCGCGAGCTGTGCGACGAGTACGGCGTCCTCCTCATCCTGGACGAGATCGCGACGGGCTTCGGCCGCACGGGCGCGCTCTTCGCGGCCGACCACGCCGGGATCACCCCCGACGTGATGTGCCTGGGCAAGTCGCTGACCGGCGGCTACCTCACCCTCGCGGCGACCCTGTGCACGGAACGGGTCGCCGACGGGATCTCCCAGGGCGAGGTGCCCGTCCTCGCGCACGGGCCGACCTTCATGGGCAACCCGCTCGCGTCGGCGGTGGCGCTCGCGTCGATCGAGCTCCTCCTCGGGCAGGACTGGGCGACCGACGTCAAGCGGATCGAGGCCGGGCTGCGCGAAGGCCTGGCGGCCGCGGCCGCGATCCCCGGCGTGCGGGACGTACGCGTCCTGGGCGCGATCGGCGTGGTGCAGCTGGACCACGAGATCGACATGGCGGCCGCGACCCGGGCGGCGGTGCGCGAGGGCGTGTGGCTGCGCCCGTTCCGGGACCTGATCTACGTGATGCCGCCGTTCGTCACCGGCGAGGCGGACGTGGCCCGTATCTGCCGCGCGGTGTGCGCGGCCGCGCAGGAAGGCTGAGATGTCCGTAGTGATGGTGTCCGGGACGGGCACCGAAATCGGCAAGACCGTCGTCACGTCGGCGATCGCGGCCGCCGCGATCGCGGCCGGCCGCTCGGTGGCCGTGCTCAAGCCCGCGCAGACGGGTGTGGGTCCGCAGGAGCCGGGGGACGCCGCGGAAGCGGTCCGCCTCGCCGGCTCCGCGGTCACCGCGGTGGAACTGGCCCGCTATCCGGAGCCCTTGGCCCCGAACACGGCGGCCCGCCGCGCGGGGCTGCGGACCCTCTCCCCGGCGGAGATCGCGGAGGCGGCGCGTCAGTTGTCCGATGCGCACGACCTGGTCCTGGTGGAGGGCGCGGGCGGGCTGCTCGTCCACTTCGACGACGAGGGCAACACCCTGGCCGACGCGGCCCGGCTGCTCGGCGCGCCGACCGTGATCGTCGCTCCTGCTGGCCTCGGGACCCTCAACTCCACCACCCTCACGGCGGAAGCCCTGCGGGCCCGTAACCTGACCCCGCTGGGCGTGGTGGTCGGCAGCTGGCCGCAGGACCCGGACCTGGCGGCCCGCTGCAACCTGGCGGACCTCCCGAAGTCCTCGGACGTGCCCCTCCTGGGCGCGATCCCGGAGCGCTCGGGCACCCTCCCCCCGGACCGCTTCCGCACCTCGGCCCCCACCTGGCTGGCCCCACCCCTCTGGGGCACCTGGTCGCCGGACTCCTTCCTCACCACGTGGTCCCCTCCGGCGTACGCCTGAGCCGATCCGGCCCCGCCGGCACATCCAGCCTCGCCGGCGTTTGAGGCGCGGGGTCCGGGGCGGAGCCCGACCTTCGAGCCCCGCCGGCGTCGGGGCCCGCGGCCCGGGGCGGAGCCCGAGCCGCCGAAGGCAGGGATGAGCAGCCGGTCACAGGGCACGCTGGAGGTACGGCAACGTCCGCCGCCCGGGAGGTCCGTCATGCCGCGCCGCCGCACCACGCACAACACCACGCCCCACGACCCCGTCCACCACCCCGTCTTCGCCCGCTTCTACGCCCGCGCCAGCACCGCCGCCGAGACCCGCGCCGGCATCGCCCCCCTCCGCCGCGAGCTGCTGCACGGCGTCTCCGGCCGCGTCATCGAGATCGGCGCGGGCAACGGCCTGAACTTCCCGCACTACCCCCGCGCCGTCTCCGAGGTCGTCGCCGTCGAACCGGAGGCCACCCTCCGCCGGCTCGCGGCCTCCGCCGCCCTCCGCTGCGAGGTCCCCGTGGACGTCGTACCCGGCGCCGCCGAGGCCCTCCCGGTCAAGAGCGAGGCCTTCGACGCCGCCGTCGCCTCGCTGGTGCTGTGCACCGTACGGGACCTGCCCCGCTCCCTCGCCGAGCTGCACCGCGTCCTCCGCCCCGGCGCCGAGCTGCGCTTCTTCGAGCACGGCCGCGCGCCCGGTCCCGCCATGGCCGCCGTGCAGCGCACCCTGGACCGGACCGTCTGGCCCCGCCTCTTCGGCGGCTGCCACACCGCGCGCGACCCGCTCGCCGCCATCGAGGCCGCCGGCTTCCGGATCGTCTCGCACCGCAGCCTGCGGCTGCCCGAGCGCGGTCCGGCCCTGCCGACCTCCTACTGCGTCATCGGGTCGGCCCGCCGAGGGGCTTGACCCAGCGTGTCCACTGGTCCTGGGGCCCGTAGCCCGCGGCGTCCCAGGCCAGGTGGGCCCGCTCGTTGCGGACGAGCACCATGGCGTCCGCCCGCCGCCCGCCGAGCGCCACGAAGCGCTCCTCGGCGGCGGCCAGCAGGGCGGTCCCGATCCCCTGGCGCCGGTGGCCGGGGTGCACGGCGAGCCGGTACAGGTGACAGCGCCAGCCGTCGAAGCCCGCGATCACCGTGCCGACGAGCTCGCCGTCGCGCCGGGCGAGCAGCAACGCCTGCGGGTCGCGGTCGTGGAGGCGCTCGACCCCGGCGAGGTCGTCGCTGATACTCGTTCCCTCGGCGGCGGCCTTCCAGAAGTCCAGCACTGCGCCGAGATCGGCGGCCGAAGCGGGGCCGATGTGAAGGTCGGTCATGTCCGGATCCCATCAGCCTCCCGGACTCCGCCAAAAGAATGATCCATTCTCTTTGCCCGTCCTTTACCATGTGGGCAAGGTCCCTCTTGAGTGAAAGGTGTGAGCGTCCGCCCATGGGCGAGCCTCCCGGTCCCCGACACGCCCCTCCGCGACATCGCGCGGTCCCCCTCCTCCTGGCCGATCATGGGACGGAGGTGATCGACCGATGACCGAGGTGCTCCTGCTCGTCGTGGCACTGCTGCTCTGCGTCGCCTGCGGGGTCTTCGTCGCGGCCGAGTTCTCACTGACCACCGTGGAGCGCAGCGAGCTCGAACGGGCCGTCGAGCGCGGTGAGCGCGGGGCCGACAGTGCCCTGGCGGCCGTCCGCACCCTGACGTTCCAGCTCTCCGGCGCCCAGCTCGGCATCACCGTGACCGGCCTGGTCATCGGCATGATCTCCAAGCCGTCTATCTCCACCCTGCTCCAGGGCCCGTTCGAGGCGATGGGGCTGTCGGCCGGCGCCGCCTCCTCCCTCGCCCTGGTCCTCGGCACCGTCGTGTCGACCGTGGTGCTGATGGTCGTCGGCGAGCTGGTGCCCAAGAACTGGGCCATCTCCTCCCCACTGGCGATCGCCAAGCGCGTGGCGACCGTGCAGCGGATCTTCAGCCGGGCCTTCAAGCCGCTGATCAGCCACCTCAACACCACGGCGAACCACATGGTGCGGCGCTTCGGCATGGAGCCGGCCGAGGAGCTGGCCTCCGCGCGCACCCCGCAGGAGCTGGTCGCCCTGGCGCGGCACTCCGCGAAGGAGGGTGCCCTGGAGAAGGACACCGCGGAGCTGTTCGTGCGGACCCTGAACCTGGCCGACCTGACCGCGGAGAACGTGATGACCCCGCGCGTCCAGGTCACCGCTCTCGACCTGCAGACCACCGCCGAGGACGTGGCGAACGCGACGCTCGCCACCGGCCTGTCCCGCTTCCCGGTCTACCGGGGAAGCCTCGACACCGTCGTCGGCACCGTCCACATCAAGGACGTGCTGGCACTGCCTGCCGAGGAGCGGCGCCGCCGTCCGGTGTCGCAGCTGCTGCGCGAGCCCCTCCTCGTACCGGAGTCACTGACCGTGGACCGGCTGCTGGACCGGCTGTCCGGCAAGCAGACGATGGCCGTGGTCATCGACGAGTACGGCGGCACGGCCGGCGTGGCCACGCTGGAGGACATCGTCGAGGAGGTCGTCGGCGAGGTCCGCGACGAGCACGACCCGCACGAGACCCCGGACCTGGCCCCGGCCGGTAGGGACGGGTCCGGCCGGCTCCTCTACTCCGCCGACGGCGCCGCGCGCACCGACCAGCTCCGGCGGATCGGCCTGCGCGTGCCGGACGGTCCGTACGAGACCCTGGCCGGCCTGATAGCGACCGAGCTGGGCCGGATCCCGGCCGTCGGCGACCAGCTGGAACTGGACGGCTGGCAGCTCGACGTGGTGGACGCCGGCGGACGCCGGGCCGCGCGGGTGCTGCTGCACGCCCCGGCCGAGCCCGCCGACGGAACGGAGCAGGCCCGATGACCGCGATCCAACTGTTGATCGGCCTGGCGACCCTGGTCGTCAACGCCTTCTTCGTCGGTGCGGAGTTCGCACTGATCTCGGTCCGGCGCAGCCAGATCGAGCCGTACGCCGAGCAGGGCGACCGGCGGGCCCACGCCGTCCTGTGGGGTCTGGAGCACGTGTCGGCGCTGATGGCGGCGGCGCAGCTGGGCATCACGCTGTGCACCCTGGTGCTGGGCGTGGTGGCCGAGCCGGCCATCGCTCATCTGCTGACCCCCCTGTTCGAGCTCGTCGGGGTACCCCACGGGCTGACGCACGCGATCTCGTTCGTGGTGGCGCTGTCGCTGGCGACGTACCTGCACATGCTCTTCGGCGAGATGGTGCCGAAGAACGTGGCGCTGTCCGAGCCGGTGCGGACCGCGCTCCTGCTGGGGCCGCCGCTGGTGGCCCTCACCCGGGCGCTGCGGCCGGTGATCTTCGCGATCAACGCCTTCGCCAACGCCCTGCTGCGGCTGCTGCGGGTGGAGGTGAAGGGCGAGATCGCGGCGAGCTTCTCGGACGACGAGCTGGCGCGGATGGTCAAGGACTCCAGTGACGCGGGTCTGCTGGACGACCGGGCGAGCGAGCGCCTGCACGACGCCCTGGAGCTGGGGCGGCGGCCGGTGACCGACGTGGTGCTGCCGGCGGACCGGGTGGTCTCGGCCCGCGTGGGCATCACTCCCACCGGTCTGGAGCGACTGTCGGCCGAGTCCGGGTACTCCCGCTTCCCGGTGGTCGACGCGGAGGACCGGATCCTGGGCTACCTGCACGTGAAGGACGCCCTGGACGCGGACGGGGAAGCACGGAACGAGCCCTTCCCGGTGTCGGGGCTGCGGCCGATCGCCCAGGTACGGGCGGAGGCCCCGCTGGACGACGTGCTGACCGCGATGCGGCGCAGCCGTACGCACCTGGCGGCGGTGCTCGGGGCGGAGGGCGCCATGACGGGCCTCGTGACCATGGAGGACGTACTGCGGGAGCTGTTCGGCAGGCCCGCGTCCGCCTGATCCGTCGCGGAGGTGCGGTCCCCGGCCCTGCGGGGCCGGGGTACCGCGCGGTAACATCACTCCGCCATGGAGATGAATGCCTCTTACACCAGTTTCGTCGCGGTCGGCGACTCCTTCACCGAGGGCATGTCGGACCTGCTCCCGGACGGCTCCTACCGGGGCTGGGCCGATCTGCTGGCCGCCCGCCTCGCCGCGCGCGAGCCGGGCTTCCGCTACGCGAACCTCGCGGTCCGCGGGAAGCTGATCGGGCAGATCGCGGAGGACCAGGCCCCGGTGGCGGCGGCGATGGGCGCCGACGTGGTGGCCCTGGTGGGCGGGCTGAACGACGCTCTGCGCCCCAAGGTGGACATGGGCCGGGTCCGCGGCCACCTGGAGGCGGCCGTGGAGGTCCTCGCTCCCTCCTGCAAGCGCCTCGTCCTCATGCGCTCCCCGGGGCGCAACGGTCCGGTGATGGAACGCTTCCGGCCCCGCATGGAGGAGCTCTTCGTCATCATCGAGGAGCTCGCCGCCCGGCACGACGCCTTGGTGGTGGACCTGTACGGGGCTACCGCGCTCGGGGACCCGCGGATGTGGGACGTGGACCGGCTGCACCTGACGGCGGAGGGCCACCGCCGGGTGGCCGAGGCCGTCTGGCAGACCCTGGGCCTGCCCGCCGAGCAGGACTGGCGCACGGAGCTGCCCGCCGCCGTAGCCCCCGGCTGGACGGTGCGCCGGGCCCAGGACCTGAGCTTCGCCCGGCAGCACCTGCTCCCCTGGATCGGCCGCCGCCTGACGGGCCGCTCCTCCGGGGACGGCCGCCCGGCCAAGCGCCCGGAGCTGCTGCCGTACGGGGACGCACCGCTCTCGTAGCAAGCCACAATCACGGGCGGGGGCCCTACCTGCGTAAACGCACAGCGGTGGCCCAAGTAGAATCCCTACACGTGACTGCCAAGCCCCGCATCCCCAATGTCCTGGCCGGCCGCTACGCCTCCGCGGAGCTCGCCGTCCTGTGGTCCCCCGAGTACAAGGTGACGCTGGAGCGGCGGCTGTGGCTCGCCGTGCTGCGCGCCCAGAAGGACCTCGGTATCGAGGTCCCGGACGCGGCCCTCGCCGACTACGAGCGCGTCCTGGAGACCGTCGACCTCGCCTCCATCGCCGAGCGCGAGAAGGTCACCCGGCACGACGTGAAGGCCCGCATCGAGGAGTTCAACGCCCTCGCCGGTCACGAGCACGTCCACAAGGGCATGACCTCGCGCGACCTCACCGAGAACGTCGAGCAGCTGCAGATCCGGCTCTCGCTGGAGCTGGCCCGCGACCGCACGGTGGCCGTCCTGGCCCGCCTCGGCAAGCTGGCCGGCGAGCACGCCGAGCTGGTCATGGCCGGCCGCTCCCACAACGTGGCCGCGCAGGCCACCACCCTGGGCAAGCGCTTCGCCACCGCGGCCGACGAACTGCTCGTCGCCTACGACCGCCTGGAGAACCTCCTCGGCCGCTACCCGCTGCGCGGCATCAAGGGCCCGGTGGGGACCGCCCAGGACATGCTCGACCTGCTCGGCGGCGACGCCGCGAAGCTCGCCGACCTGGAGCAGCGGATCGCCGCCCACCTCGGCTTCGCCCAGGCCTTCACCTCGGTCGGCCAGGTCTACCCGCGCTCGCTCGACTACGACGTGGTCACCGCACTGGTGCAGCTGGCCGCCGCCCCGTCGTCGATCGCCAAGACGATCCGCCTGATGGCCGGCCACGAGCTGGTCACCGAGGGCTTCAAGCCCGGCCAGGTCGGCTCCTCGGCGATGCCGCACAAGATGAACACCCGCTCCTGCGAGCGCGTGAACGGCCTGATGGTCATCCTGCGCGGCTACGCCTCGATGACCGGCGAGCTGGCCGGCGACCAGTGGAACGAGGGTGACGTCTCCTGCTCAGTGGTCCGCCGGGTGGCCCTGCCGGACGCGTTCTTCGCCTTCGACGGCCTGCTGGAGACCTTCCTGACGGTCCTCGACGAGTTCGGCGCCTTCCCGGCGGTCGTCGCCCGCGAGCTGGACCGCTACCTGCCCTTCCTCGCGACCACCAAGGTCCTGATGGGCGCGGTGCGGGCCGGCGTCGGCCGCGAGGCCGCCCACGAGGTCATCAAGGAGCACGCGGTGGCCTCCGCGCTCGCCATGCGCGAGCAGGGCGCCGAGCGCAACGAACTGCTGGACAAGCTGGCCGCCGACGAGCGGATGCCGCTGGACCGGCCCCAGCTCGATGCCCTCATGGCCGACAAGCTGTCCTTCACCGGCGCGGCCGGTGACCAGGTCGCCGCCGTGGTCTCCCGGATCGAGGCGATCGCCAAGCAGCACCCGGAGGCCGCCGGGTACGCGCCGGGGTCGATCCTCTGACCCCCGAAGAGCTGAGCGCCGCCCGTGACCGCGTCCTCCCGGACGTGGTCGCGGGCGGTCTGCGTGTGCTGTTCTGCGGGATCAACCCCGGCCTCCTCTCCGCCGCGACGGGCCACCACTTCGCGCGCCCCGGCAACCGGTTCTGGCCCGTCCTGCACCTCTCGGGCTTCACCCCGCGCCGACTGGCTCCCGCGGAGCAGGAGGAGCTGCTGACCTACCGTCTCGGCATCACCAACGTCGTCGCCCGCGCCACGGCCCGCGCCGACGAACTGAGCGCCGAGGAGTTCCGCGAGGGCGGCCGCATCCTGACGGCCAAGGTGGAACTCCTGCGGCCCCAGTGGCTGGCGGTGGTCGGAGTGACGGCCTACCGCACGGCCTTCGGCGAGCGGAAGGCGCAGATCGGCCCCCAGGAGCGGACCATCGGCTCCACCCGCGTCTGGGCCCTCCCCAACCCGAGCGGCCTCAACGCCCACTGGACCGCCGAGTCCATGGCCCAGGAGTACGCCCGCCTCCGCGCCGCCGCCGAGCCTCCCGAAGCCCGAGGCTAGGGCGGATCGATCACGGTGACCCCTGCCATCAGCAGGTAGGGGTCTTCGGCGTCCCCCTGGGCCACGCAGGCCACCAGCCACCGCTCCTCGGCCCGCCACAGGTGGACGTGATCGGTGCTGTTGCTCAGCTCGTCCCACGGCTCCGGTATCTCCTCCCCGTCGAGCCCTCGCTCCAGCAGCGACCCGAGGCTGAACACCTGCGGCTCCCCCCACCGGTCGGACACCGCCTGGGTGAGCGCCCCGTACTCGGCACTGATCTGGTCGGTCGCCTCGATCCGCCCCGAACCGTCGTCATCCCAGAAGTGCTGCGTCCGAGCGAGCCGGATGAGATGAAAACCCGGGCCGCTGCTGCTTTCGACGGTCCGGACCGGCTCGGGCGGGAAATCCTTCGCCCTGAGCCTGTCGATCGTGTCGAGGTGCTCTGCCGTGGTCATACCGTCAGTATCCCGGCCACCACTGACAACTGGCCCGGCGTCACGCGTCCCGGCGGTGCACCGAAACCCACCCGCCGATGACCGCGGCAGCCGCCCACAGGGCCATCACACCGAGTCCCGTCCAGGGGCCGACGAGTCCGCCGGCCTCCATCCTCATCATCATCTGGCCGGCTCGGTCCGGCAGGAGCTGAGCCACACCCTCGGCGCTCGCGCCGATGACGAAGGACACCAGCAGCACGAAGGGTATGAGCAGGCTCAGCACCGCCGCCGCGCTCCGCAGGACGGCCGTCAGCCCCGCCGCGAACAGCGTCATCAGCGTCAGGTACATCCCGCAGCCGAAGACGGACCGGACCGTGCCGGGGTCACCCAGCTCCATGGCGTACGGCCCCATGAACGCCTGGCCGGCCACGAACGTGACCAAGGCGGTGATCTGCCCCAGCACGAAGGCGAGTGCGCCCACCACAGCCATCTTCGAGAGGTAGAAGCGGGTGCGGTTCGGCTCCGCTGCCAGCGAGGTGCGCAGCGCTCCGTTGTGGAACTCGGCGGACAGCGCGTTCGCTCCGAAGGCTATGGCCGCGATCTGGCCGAAGTTGATCCCGTAGTAGGCCGCGAGAAGGCGGTCGTCACCCATGCTGCCCTCTTCGGCCTGGCCTATCCCCGCGGCGGTGAGCACCTGGATCCCGGCGGTGGCGACGAAGATGGCTGTGTACGCCCCTACGGTGCCGCGGAGGGACCGTAGCTTGATCCATTCCGAGTGCAGGACGGGCATGGTGGGCAGAGCGGCGCTCATGGCGGAGCCTCCTGAGTGGCGAAGAGGAAGAGGAAGGGAAGGTCAGCGGGTCGCGGCGAACTGGGCGTGGTCGGCGGTGAGGTCCAGGTAGGCCTGCTCCAGCGAGGCCCGGTCGTCGGAGAGTTCCAGCACGGGCACGCCCTCGCGAGCGGCCAGACTGCCGATCTGATCGGCCCGTATGCCCTCGACGGTCCATCGCCCGTCGTCCGCGGTCACCAGCTCGTAGCCGTCACGGGCGAGCGCGGCCCGCAGCCGTACCGGGTCGGAGGTGCGCAGCCGCACCCTCGGAGTGCTGCGGGCGTCGATGAACTCCTCCATCGAGGTGTCGGCCAGCAGCCTGCCGTTGCCGAGCACGACCAGGTGGTCGGCGAACGCCGAGGTCTCCGACATCAGATGGCTGGAGACCAGGACCGTGCGTCCCTCGGCGGCCAGACCGCGCATCAGCTCGCGGATCCAGATGATGCCCTCGGGGTCGAGGCCGTTGGTCGGCTCGTCCAGCAGCAGCACCCCGGGGTCGCCCAGCAGCGCCGCGGCTATGCCCAGGCGCTGGCGCATGCCGAGCGAGAAGGACTTGACCCGCCGCCGGGCTACGGAGGCTATCCCGGCCTGCTCCAGGACCTCGTCCACCCTGCGCATCGCAATCCGGTCCGCCGCGGCAAGGAAACGGAGGTGGTCCCGGGCGGTGCGCCCGCCGTGGGCCGCCTGCGCGTCCAGCAGCGCGCCGACCTGGTGCAGCGGGTCGGGGAAGTCGGTGAACCGCCGCCCGCCGATCGTGGCCGTACCCGACGTGGCCCGGTCCAGGCCCAGAAGCAGGCGCATCGTGGTGGACTTGCCGGCGCCGTTGGGGCCGAGGAAACTGGTGACCCGTCCGGGCAGGACATCGAAGGTGAGGCCGTCCACTGCACGGTGGGTGCCGTATGCCTTGGTGAGTTCTCGGATCTCGATGCTGTTCATGGCTCAAGACTCGCCGCCGCCCCCACCCCGCTTCCTCCCCCATGCGAGGGTGCCGTCTCCCCCACGTGGGGGAGACGTCCGCGCGCCACCTCCTGTCACGATGAAGGCATGTACCGACTGCTCCGTGCCCCGCTCCAACCAGTGACCTATTCACGCTGGTTGCACCTCTGCGTTCCCATCCTGCTGGTGGCGCTCTGGATGTTCGTGGGACCCGAGGCGCCGTGGGTCCCGCTGCTCATCGCGGTACCACTCGGTCTGGTCCCCTGGGTACGGCTGGTCGAGGGACTGCAGGCGCGGTTCCTGCTCACCCCGCACGACTGGGGCCGCGCGGAGAGCGCCATCAGTGCGGTCCCCTCCGCGCGGTGGAACGACCGGTGGCGGACCCTGTTGTGGCTGGAGGTGCGGCTCGTCCTCGCAGGGGGCGCCTGGGTCCCGACCGTGTGGCTCCCGGCCATGTCGGTCGAACTGGTCTCGATCGCTCTCGGGCATCCGCTGGGAGGTGACCTCATGGTCCCCTTCGAACCCCCGCGGTGGGCCGCAGCGCTGCTCGTGCCGGTGCCGCTGATCCTGCTCATCGCCATAGTGGTCCTGCTCGGGGAGCTGATCACCGCGATCGCCCATCGGTTGCTGGGGCCTTCGGCGGCCGAGCGGCTCACCGCGCTGGAGGCCCGGACCGAACAGCTTCTGGAGCGCAACCGGATCGCCCGGGAGCTGCACGACTCCATCGGGCACGCGCTGACGGTGGCGGTGGTGCAGGCGGGGGCCGCCCGGGCCGCCGGCGACCCGGAGTTCACGGACCGGGCGCTGTGCGCGATCGAGGAGACGGGCCGGGCCGCACTGGAGGATCTGGAACGGGTGCTGGGGGTCCTGCGGGAGTCCGGGCAGCCGCCGTCGCAGCGGCCGACGCTCGTGGAGGCGGACCGGCTGCTGGAGTCGGCCCGGGCCTCCGGGGCGGCGGTGGATGCGCAACTGACCGGCCCGCTCGACAAGTTGCCGGGTCCCGTCACCCGGGAGGGGTACCGGATCCTTCAGGAGGCGCTCACGAACGTGCTGCGGCACTGCGGTCCGGTGCCCGTCCGGGTGAGGATCGAGATGGCCGGGGACCGGCTGGACCTGGAGGTGTCGAACCCGCTGCCGGACGGGCCGGTCCTGACACAGCGCAGCGGGAGCGGGCTGCGCGGGATGCGGGAGCGGGCCGCGCTGCTCGGCGGGGAGGCCGAGACCGGGCCGTACGAGGGCAGTTGGAGGGTACGCGCCCGGCTTCCGCTGGAGCGAATACGCTGACCGGATGCCGGTTACCGTACTGCTCGTCGATGACGAACCCCTCGTGCGCGCGGGTCTGCGTGCCGTCCTGGACTCCCAGCCCGACATCGAGGTGGTGGGTGAGGCCGCGGACGGGGCCTCGGTGGTCCCGCTCGTCCGTCAACTGAGGCCGGACGTGGTGGCGATGGACGTGCGGATGCCGCTGCTCGACGGAATCGAGGCGACACGTGCGGTCCTGCGCTCGGTGGACTCCCCGCCGAAGATCCTGGTGGTCACCACCTTCGAGAACGACGAGTACGTCTACCAGGCGCTGCGGGCCGGAGCGGACGGGTTCCTGCTGAAGCGGGCCCGGCCTTCGGAGATCGTGCACGCGGTACGGCTGGTGGCGGAGGGCGAGACGCTGCTCTTCCCCGCCGCCGTGCGGTCCCTGGCCGCGGAGTACGGGAACCGGCAGGCGCGGGCGGCGCTGGAGCGGGCCGCACTGACCGAGCGGGAGGAGGCGGTCCTGCGGCTCATGGCGCGGGGGCTCACCAACGTGGAGATCGCGGCCGACCTGATCATCGGCACGGAGACGGTCAAGTCCCACGTCAGCGCGATCCTGGCAAAGCTGGGGGCGCGGGACCGCACGCAGGCGGTGATCACGGCGTACGAGTCGGGGTTCGTCTCGCCGGCCTGAGGAAAGGCTGATTCCGGCCGATGGGGGGCCGCTTCTCGCCGCGGCACCGGGCGCGCAGTACGATCCGGCTGACAAGCTCGCTAGCTGGGAGGACACACGTTGGGGCAGCTGACCGGCGGGGACCCCTCTCTGCTCCGGCGGATCAATTCCGCCGTCGTGCTGCGCGCGCTGCGCACGGCCGGATCGCCGACCCTCACCGACCTCACGCGGCTGACCGGACTCTCCCGGCCGACCGTCGAAGGTGTCGTGGAGGGGCTGATCGGGACCGGGCTCGTCGTCGAGGCCGAAGCGGAGGAAGGCGCGCGTCGCCAGGGCCGACCGGCCAGGCGGTTCCGGTTCCGGGCCGAGGCAGGGTACCTGCTGGGCATCGAGATCGGATCGCACCGGATCGCGGTGCTGCTGTCCGGGCTGGACGGCCGCGTCATCGGCGCCGGCACCAAGGACGTCGCGGAGGACGCGTCCGCGGACGAGCGGCTGGAGCGCGTGCGGGCTGCCGTCGCCGATCTGCTGCGGCGCGCCGGTGTGCCTCGGGACTCCCTGCGGGCCGTCGGGGTCGGCAGCCCCGGGATCGTGGAGGCGGACGGCACGGTCCGCCTCGGGACGGCGCTGCCCGGCTGGACGGGGCTGCCGCTCGGGGACCGGCTGCGCCGCTCGTTCCGCTGCCCGGTGCAGGTGGAGAACGACGCCAATGCGGCGGCGGTCGCCGAGCACTGGAAGGGCGCCGCGCGGGACACCGGCGACATGGTGTTCGTGATGGCCGGGCTCAGTCCCGGCGCAGGCTCGCTGATCGGCGGCCGGCTGCATCGGGGCTTCGGCGGCGCGGCCGGCGAGATCGGCGCCCTGCACCTGCTGGGCCGCGAGGTCACGCCCGAGCGGCTGCTCTCGACCACCAGTGAGCCGCTGCATCCGCTGGACGAACCCGCCGTCGCCGAGGTCTTCGCCATGGCCAAGCGGGGCGACGAGCGCGCGGTGGCGGCCGTGGAGCGGTTCCTGCAGCGGCTGGTCCACGACGTGGCGGCGCTGGTCCTGGCGATGGATCCGGAGCTGGTGGTCGTCGGCGGCTGGGCGGCCGGGCTGGACGGCGTACTGGAGCCCCTGCGCCAGGAGCTGGAACGCTACTGCCTGCGCCCGCCGCGGGTGGCCCTGTCCCTGCTCGGCGAGGCCGCGGTGGCCACCGGCGCCCTGCGGCTTGCGCTGGACCACGTCGAGGAGGAACTCTTCGCGGTGGAGAAGACGGTCACGGCCCGCCGCTGAGCGCGTCCCGCGGTCCCCGCGGTCCCCGGGGCCGGCCGGGCCGTGAAGGCCCGGCCCGCGGTGTCAGGAGGCGACGCGGGGTTCGTGGCTGATCTCGACGTTGCCCGAGTCGCCGAAGGTGAGGCGGCAGGTGTCGGCGCGGTAGGTGGCCACCGAGACGGCGGCCGTGCCCGCGGCGGTGAAGTAGCGGGTGGTGACCAGGAGGACCGGGGCGCCGGGCAGGCGGTCCAGTTCCTTGGCGTCGTCGGCGCGCGCGGAGCCGAGCTCTACCGAGCGGTCCTGGCCTTCGAGGGCCAGCCGCTGCAGCTCGCGCAGGACGGCACGGGCGCGGGCGGGTCCGGACGGGGCCTCGATCGCGGGGAGTCCGGGCACCGAGGCGGCCGGAACGTAGAGCAGCTCGGCGGCGACGGCCTGGCCGTGCGTGACCCGGGTCCGTCGCACCGTGTGCACCGGCTGGTCGGCGGCGAAATCCCCACCGGTGGCGAGGAGCTTGAGCACCGCGGCCGACGGCAGGCTCTCGGCGGCGTCTACCGGCTCCCAGCCGTCGACGCCCTCGCCGGGCCAGCCGTGCTGAGCGCTGCCGACGGCGACGCCGACGCGCGGCGGGGCGACGGTGGTGCCGACGCCGCGGCGGCGCTGCAGCCGGCCTTCGAGCTCCAGCTGCTCCAGCGCCTGGCGCAGGGTCGCGCGGGCGACGCCGAAACGGGCGGCGAGTTCACGCTCGTTGGGCAGGACCTCACCGACGGCGAAGTCCTGGTCGAGCGCCTCGCTGAGGACGGTCTTCAGGTGCCAGTACTTCGGCTCCGGCGCCGTTTCGAGCTGCGTGGTCCCCACCCTGACTCCTCCTGCCGTCGCTGCACTCGCCGTGTGTTCCAGCGGCAGTTCCGCGCCTTTGTTTATTAAAGGTTCCTGCACTATCCCTGCGACGATAGGACGGTGCACCCCCTTGGTCAAGACCAATGCTCATCCCTTTGCCGGGCAGATCGGGCATACGTATCAAGCCGTTCACGGGATGTTCTCGTGTGCCCCGAAGGCTTGTAGTCAAGAGCTACCGGGCGGTAATCATGGCGGTAGGCGTTACTGACAGCCTGTCTCGCACGCGTCCAACCGACGAGGAGCAGCATGACCGCCACGGTCTCCTTCACGATCGACACGCCGCTCGGCCCCCGCACCACCACCGTCGCCTACGAGCGCAAGGGCTCCGGCGAACCGCTCCTCCTGCTGCACGGCATCGGCCATCACCTCCAGGCCTGGCAGCCGGTGACCGACATCCTGGCCGCCGAGCACGACGTGATCGCCGTCGACCTGCCGGGCTTCGGCGCCTCGGAGCCGTTGCCGCAAGGGGTTCCGTACGGCCTGGGGACCGTGGCCCCCGCGCTCGGAGCGCTCTGCACGGCCCTCGGCGTCGAGCGCCCGCACGTCGCGGGCAACTCCCTCGGCGGGCTGCTCGCTCTCGAGATGGGCCGGAGCAAGCTCGTGCGCTCGGTCACCGCCCTCTCCCCCGCCGGGTTCTGGACGGAGGGCGAGCGCCGCTACGCCTTCGCCACCCTCCTCACGATGCGCGCCGGCGCCAAGGCCCTGCCCCTCCCCGCGGTACGGCGGCTCTCGCGCAACGCCGTCGGCCGCGCCGCGCTCACCGGCACCATCTACGCGCGCCCGGCCCGCCGTTCGCCCGAGGCCGTGGTCGCCGAGACTCTGGCCCTGCGCGATGCCACCGGCTTCGAGGAGACCCTGGCCGCGGGCGGTTCCGTACGGTTCACCGACGACGTGCCCGGCCTGCCGGTCACCATCGCCTGGGGAACGCGCGACCGGCTGCTGCTGCGCCGCCAGGGCGTGCGCGCCAAGCACACCCTCCCCGGCGCCCGGCTGGTCCGGCTCCCGGGCTGCGGCCACGTCCCGATGAACGACGATCCCGCGCTCGTCTCGCGGGTGATCCTGGACACGGCCCGCAGCGTGAGCCCCGTGGCCGCCTGAACGGATGAGCGGCTGAGCGGCTGAGCGGCTGAGCGGCTGAGCGGCTGAGCGGCTGACGGCTGTTCATCCGGGGTTCGCGTGGGCGACGCGGCCGGGCCGGGGTGCGGCGGCACGCTGGTCCGACCCGTCCTCGCCGGCCCCAGGAGACGCACCGATGGCATCGATGCCGCACACCCGACGAACCCTCATCGGCGGTTCCCTCGCCCTGTCCTCCGCTCTGTTCGCCGCTCCGGCACTCGCCGCCCCCGCCTTCGCCCGCTCCGGCCGGCCGAAGGCGCTCTGGGGCGTCCAGTCCGGCGAGATCACCGCCCACTCGGCCACCGTCTGGACCCGTTCCGACCGCCTCGCGCGGATGTACGTCGAGACCTCCCCGAGCGATGCGTTCCGCTACGCCGTGCGCCGCCACCGCGGCCCTCTCCTCGGCCCGTCGAGCGACTTCACGGGAACCACCGTCCTGCGCGACCTCCCGCCCGGACAGCAGGTCCACTACCGCGTCGTCCTCGCCGACCCCGACGATCCCCGCCGCACCGCCGAGCCGGTCCACGGGACCTTCCGCACCACCCCCGTCTCCCGCCGCCACGACGTGCGCTTCCACTGGTCCGGGGACCTGGCGGGCCAGGGCTGGGGCATCAACCCGGACCTCGGCGGATACCGCGTCTTCGAGGAGATGCGGCTGCGCAACCCCGACTTCTTCCTCTTCAGCGGAGACACGATCTACGCCGACGGGCCGATCAAGGAGTCCGTTCCCCTGCGCGACGGCAGCCTCTGGCGCAACGTGACCACCGAGGAGAAGGCGAAGGTCGCCGAGACGCTCACCGAGTTCCGCGGGAACTTCCGCTACAACCTGCTCGACCGCAACCTGACCGCCTTCAACGCCCAGGTCCCGGTCCTCGCCCAGTGGGACGACCACGAGGTGCACAACAACTGGTACCCGGGCCAGCTGATCGACGACCCCCGCTACACCGTCAGGGAGGCCGACACCCTCGCCGCCCGTGCCCGCCGGGCCTTCGGCGAGTACTTCCCCGTCACCGACCTGCGCGGAGGCCGCGCCGAGGGCCGGATGTACCGGGTGATGCGCTACGGCCCGCTGCTCGACGTCTTCGTCCTCGACATGCGCACGTACCGCGACGCCAACTCCCCCGGCACCCAGACCGAGGACCCCATCGGCATCCTCGGCCCCGAGCAGCTGGCCTGGGTCAAGCGCGAGCTCTCCCGCTCCCGCGCGACCTGGAAGGTCATCGCCGCCGACATGCCGCTCGGCATCGTCGTCCCCGACGGGGCCGCGAACTTCGAGGCCGTCGCCCAGGGCGACCCGGGCGCTCCGCTGGGCCGCGAGCTCCAGATCGCCGAACTCCTGCGCCACATCAAGCACCAGCGCATCACCGGCACCCTCTGGCTCACCGCCGACGTGCACTACACCGCCGCGAACCACTACGCGCCCGAGCGGGCCGCCTTCACCGACTTCGCGCCGTTCTGGGAGTTCGTGTCCGGCCCGATCGGCGCCGGCGGCTTCCCGGCCGGCCGGCTCGACGCCACCTTCGGCCCGGAGACGGCGTACGTCCAGTCGGCCCCCTTCGCCAATATGTCGCCGTCCGAAAACCCTCCGTACTACGGCGAGGTCGACATCGACGGCGGCAGCGGGGAACTCACGGTCCGGCTGCGCCGCCAGGGTGGCGGCGTCCTGTTCACCAGGACGCTCCAGCCCGGCCGCGTGGGCCAGTAGGGCCGGGACCGGGGGCTCACGCCCGCAGGGCCGGCCTCGGGGGCTCACTCCCGTGGGGCCGGGCCCGGGGGGCCACACGCGCAGGTCCGGCCCCGGGACTCGCGCCCGTAGGCCGGAATGGCCCCGAAAACTGGATGAAATCGGCCAGATAGACACTTAACCAGTCGGTCACAGATCGTTCGTGATCACGCAACACCCCTGGGCCACAGTGGTCTGCATGACTGACCGCAGCCCCGCCTCCGCCCAGCGTTCCCACCGCCACCACCGCCACCACTGGCGCCGCGACCTCGTCGAACTCGCCGCGCTGTTCTGCGCCGTCGCGGTCGCCGACGCCATCGCCAATCTCGTCGTGCACGGCCCGAGGGGCCCGATCCTGCTGGTCGCCTCGGCCGTCGCGCTCCTGGTGACCGCGGCGTTCCACACCTGGTGGGCGCGGCGCCACAGCCATGCGCCGCCGCCGGGGAGCACGGCGCCCGGTGATCCGGCGCCGCTCCCGGCCGAGGCCTCCGGCCCGACCGCCACGGCGACCGCCGCCACCACCAGCCTGTGGCGGATGCGCACGACCGTACGGGACGAGCCCGGCTCCCTGGCGGCCGTCTGCACCGCCCTCGCCCGCAGCGGCGTCGACATCCTGACCCTGCAGACGCATCCGCTCCCCGAGGGCGGCACGGTCGACGAGTTCCTGCTGCGCGCCCCGCATCAGCTGCCCTCCGCCGACCTCTCCCGCGCCATCTCCCGGGCCGGCGGCCACAGCACCTGGATCGAGCGCGCCGACGCCCACGACCTCGTCGACACCCCGACCCGTGTCCTGGGTCTGGCCACCCGCACCGCCCTCGACGCCGCCGAGCTCCCGCTCGCCCTGCGCCAGTTGCTCGGCCGCTGCACCATCCACTCGATCCCGGCGACCACCCTTTCCGGCCGCCCCAACCTCGGCGCGGACGCACCTGTCGAGGGGGTCCTGGAGGCCACCGTCATGCGGCTGCGCGACCCCTCGGGCGGCGCGATCACCGTGGAGCGGCCCTACCTTCCCTTCACCCCGACCGAGTTCGCCCGGGCCCGCGCCCTGGTCGAGCTCGACGCCCGGCTCGGCCCCCGCGTCCCGCGCAGCCAGGACGTGCTGACCCTGCCCGAGGGCAACGAGATCACGGTGCGCCGCGCCGACGGCTCCGACCAGGCCGCGGCCCGCGCCATGCACGACCGCTGCTCCGAGCGCACCCTCGGGCTGCGCTACCACGGGCCCGTCGCCGACGCCGACCGCTACCTCGGCCACCTGCTGAGCCCCCGCTTCGGCCGCACCCTCGCCGCCACCACCGCCTCCGGGAAGCTCGTCGCCCTCGGCCACCTGCTGTGGGACGGCGACGAGACCGAGGTCGCCCTGCTCATCGAGGACGACTGGCAGCGCCGCGGCATCGGCTCGGAGCTGCTGCGCCGGCTCATCGCGATGGCCGTCGAAGCCGACTGCGACAGCGTGTACGCCGTCACCCAGGCCGCCAACACCGGCATGGTCGCCGCGATGCGCGGCCTCGGCCTCCCCCTCGACTACCAGATCGAGGAGGGCACCCTGGTGATCACCGCCCGGCTCGACGCCACCCCGGTCAGCCCGGGCCTGCCCTACGAGCTGCCCCGCAGCCTCCCGTACGAGCTCCCCCGCGAGCTGCCGCACGACGAAGAGGCCGCGCCGCGCCGCCTGCGCTGAGCCGCCCGGTCCGGACCGGCCCGCGGACCCCGCCGCGAGCCGCCGGGCCGGATCGTCGGAAGCCCGCGCGAACCGCCCGCAACCGGACGTCCGACAAGCGGACGGAGAGCGTCCGGAGCCCTCCGGATCCGGCCAAAGTCCGGGTTCCCGGACCCTCGGCCGCCCCGCTCCCGGGGCGCTAACTCACCTGGGATGACTGCTGGTTGATCTCCTCCGGCACACACGGCGGGACCGGCCCCGGCCCACGTCGGCAGGCTGACGGCAATCTGTGATGACGGGAGCCCGTCTCACATACGAAGATGGCCGCATGTCAGAGATCCTCCAGAACGGCAGCGCCCCCCGACTGCCACGCCAGGTGGCCGACGCGTACGTCGACGCCCTCATCGCCCTCGACCCGATCACGGGCACCTACCTCGGTGTCGCCGCGAGTTCCGGCAAGCTTCCGGACTTCTCGCCGGCGGGTCGCGCGGCCGTCGCCGAGCTGGCCCGCGACACGCTCGCCCGCCTCGACGCCGCCGAGGCGCTGCCGGGCGCCGACAGCGACGCCGAGCGCCGCTGTGCCCGTCTGCTGCGCGAGCGCCTCACCGCCGAGCTGGCGGTCCACGAGGCCGACGAGTACCTGTGCGCCGTCAGCAACATCCACGGACCCGCGCACGAAGTCCGCGAGGTCTTCACCCTGACCCCCTCCGACACCGAGGAGGACTGGGCGGCGATCGCCGAGCGGCTGCGCGCCGTCCCGGCCGCCTTCGCGGGCTACCGCGAGAGCCTCCGGCTCGGCCTGGAGCGCGGCCTGTACGGCGGCCCGCGCGCCACCACCACCATGATCGGCCAGCTCGGCAACTGGGCCGGCCAGGACGGCGCCGACGCCGCCTTCTTCGAGGAGTTCGTCTCCGCCGGCCCCGACTCCCTGCGCCCGGAGCTGGACGCGGCGGCCGCCGGCGCCACCGCCGCCGTCGTCGAACTGCGCGACTGGATGAGCGCGGTGTACGCCCCGGCCGTCGAGGGGAAGCCGGACACCGTGGGCCGCGAGCGCTACGCCCGCTGGTCCCGCTACTTCAACGGCACGGACCTGGACCTGGACGAGGCCTACGCCTACGGCTGGGCGGAGTACCACCGCCTGCTCGCCGAGATGAAGACCGAGGCGGCCAAGATCCTCCCGGGCGCCGGCCCCTGGGAGGCGCTGAAGCACCTGGACGAGCACGGCACCCACATCGAGGGCGTGGACGAGGTCCAGGCCTGGCTGCAGGGCCTGATGGACGAGGCCATCGAGAACCTCGACGGCACCCACTTCGAACTCGCCGAGCGCGTGCGCAAGGTGGAGTCCCGGATCGCCCCGCCCGGCGGACCCGCGGCCCCGTACTACTCCTCCCCCTCGGAGGACTTCTCCCGCCCGGGCCGCACCTGGCTGCCCACCATGGGCCAGACCCGCTTCCCCGTCTACGACCTGGTCTCCACCTGGTACCACGAGGGCGTGCCGGGCCACCACCTGCAGCTCGCGCAGTGGACCCACGTGGCGGACCAGCTCTCCCGCTACCAGGCCACCGTCGGCTGGGTCAGCGCCAACTGCGAGGGCTGGGCCCTGTACGCGGAGCGCCTGATGGACGAGCTGGGCTACCTCAAGGACGCCGAGCAGCGCCTGGGCTACCTGGACTGCCAGATGATGCGCGCGGCGCGGGTCATCGTGGACATCGGCATGCACCTCGGGCTGCGGATCCCGGACGACTCGCCGTTCCACCCGGGCGAGAACTGGACGGTCGACCTGGCGCAGGAGTTCTTCGGCCTGCACAGCGGCCGGCCGGCGGACTTCATCGAGAGCGAGCTGACCCGCTACCTGTCCATGCCGGGGCAGGCGATCGGCTACAAGCTCGGCGAGCGCGCCTGGCTGCTGGGCCGGGAGAACGCGCGCGCCGCGCACGGCGAGTCCTTCGATCTGAAGGCCTGGCACATGGCGGCGCTGTCGCAGGGCTCGCTGGGGCTGGACGACCTGGTGGACGAGCTGTCGAAGCTCTGACCGCCTGGTGGACGAGGCTGTCGAAGTTCTGACGGCCCGGTGGACGAGCTGTCCACGCTCTGACGGCGCGGCCGCCGCCGCCCGGTGAACGGCCGACGGGCCGCTCCTTCCCCGCGGGAAGGAGCGGCCCGTCCGCCTGGCCGGGCACCTCAGCAGCCGCAGTCGTCCGAGTCGGTGGGCGCGGTCAGCGGGTCGGCCTCGGCGCGCTGCCGGCTGCCCTGCCAGGTCTCGACCTCGAAGCCCTCGCGGATCCAGTACTCGATGCCGCCCAGCATCTCCTTGACCTGGAAGCCGAGTTCGGCGAGGGCGAGGGCGGAGCGGGTGCCGCCGTTGCAGCCGGGGCCCCAGCAGTACGTCACCACGGGGACGTTCTTGTCCAGGAGCCGCTCGGCCCGCTCGGGGACGAGGGCCGTGGGCAGGTGGACGGCGCCGGGCACGTGCGCCTGGTCCCAGGAGGGCGTGGAGCGGGAGTCGACGAGCTGGAAGCCCAGCTCGGCGCCCGTCTCGCGGTGGGCCTTGAAGGCGCTCGCGACGTCCGAGACGTCCGCGTGGAAGGCCAGGCTCGCGGCGAAGTACGCGGCGGCCGCGGCCGGGGAGACCGGGGGCACCCGGAGCACGGGGTTGGTGGTGGCAGGGGCGGAGGAGGTCTTCTGCGGCGTCGTCATGGCAAGAAATCTACGATTTGTTGATCACTCTCGGAAGTGACTTTCCCCGGCCTTCTCGTTGTCCCACCGGGGATTCCCCTGCTAGACCTGCACCATGACCGACTATTCCCCTGACGCCACCGACTGGCGCATCCTCGAAGTGCTCCAGCGGGACGGCCGCGCCAGTTTCACCGAGCTCGCCCGCGCCGTGTCCATGTCCGCGAGCGCCGTCACCGAGCGGGTCCGCCGGCTCGAGGAGACCGGCATCATCACGGGCTACACGGCGGTGGTGGACCCGGAAAGGCTCGGCAAGTCGATCCTCGCCCTGGTGCGGCTGCGCTATCCGCACGGCAACTACAAGCCGTTCCACGACTTCCTGGAAGCCACCCCGGAGATCCTGGAGGCCCACCACGTCACGGGCGACGACTGCTTCGTCCTCAAGGTCGCGACCCGCTCGATGTCGCACCTGGAGGAGGTCACGGGCCGGATCGCGGGGCTCGGCTCCGTGACGACGAGCATCGTCTACTCCTCGCCGCTGCCCCGCCGGCCGCTCAGCCCGTGAATGCCGCCGTCCGGTGGCGCACCACGGACCCGCCGCGCTGCTTGACGATCTCCAGCTGGGCCTGGACCCGGGTCCGCAGGTCGGCGACGTGGCTGACGATGCCGACGCTGCGGTCGCGCTCGCGCAGCGAGTCCAGTACGTCGAGCACCTCGTCCAGCGCCTGGTCGTCGAGGCTGCCGAAGCCCTCGTCGATGAAGAGGGTGTCGAGGCGCATGCCGCCCGCCTCGTCGGTGACCACGTCGGCGAGGCCCAGCGCGAGGGCGAGCGAGGCGAAGAAGGTCTCGCCGCCCGACAGGGTGGCGGTGTCCCGCTCGCTGCCGGTCCAGGCGTCGACCACGTGCAGCCCGAGGCCTGAGCGGCCCCGTCCGCTCGCGCGCGCGTCGGAGTGGACCAGGGTGTAGCGGCCGCCCGACATGCGCAGCAGCCGTACCGTCGCGGCGGCGGCCACCTGCTCGAGCCGGGCGGCCAGCACGTAGGCCTCGAGGCGCATCTTGCGCTCGTTGTCGGCGGAGGTGCCCGCGGTGAGTCCGGCCAGCCGGGCCACGCGGTCGTAGTCCTCGCGCAGCGGGCCGAGCGCGCGCAGTTCCTGCTCGGCCTGCCGGGAGAGCCGGTCCAGCTCCGCGCAGCGCACGCGGGCCGCGTCGGCGGCCGACCCCGCCGTACGGAGCTTCGCCGCGGCCCCGGCCGCGTACGCCTCGGCCCGCTCCGGTTCGGCCGGGGGCAGTGCTGCCGCTTCGGCGGCGCCGGTTTCGCGGCGACGGTCCGCGAGGAGGGCCTCCTCCGTCTGCCAGGCGTCCAGCCGGTGTTGGAGCGCGGTGCGTTCGTACTCGGGGAGCACTGCGTCGGCGGCGGCCTCCACGGTGTCGAAGCCGGCCTTGAAGGCGGCGTCGGCGAGCTGGTCGTCTGCCTCCTTCAGCCGGGCGGCGGTTCCCTCGGCGCGGCGCAGCGCCCCGGCGGCGCCCGAGACCATCCGGACCCGGTCCTCCAGGGTCCGGGCGCGGGCCGCGACGGTGGGCGCGCCGTCCCGTACGAGGGCCAGCTCGGCCTCCAGCGAGGCCTGTTCCCGGTCCAGGGCCTCGCGCCGGGAGGCCCTGGCGGCGGCCCGGGTCTCGGCGCCCTGGCGCTCGGTGCTGCGCGCGGCGTGCTCCCGTTCGGCGCGGGCGAGCCGCTCCCGGGCGGTGTGCAGTCCCGCGGCGGCCGCGTGGGCGGCGGCGTGCCGGGCACTCAGGTCCGAGGTCAGGGCGAGGAGTTCATCGGTGGTGGCGTCCCCGGCGGCGGCCGCGGCCTCGGCGCGGGCCTCCCTGGCGGCGGCGAGCCGGCGGTCCACGGCGGCCCGGGCCCGCTCGGCCCGTTCGAACAGGCCGTGGGCGGCGTCCTCGGCGGCGCGGTCCACGTGGCCGGGGGCCGGCCGGGCCGGAGCCGGGTGCTCCGCGGACCCGCACACGGTGCAGGCCTCCCCCGTCACCAGGGCCTCGGCGAGTTCGGCGGCGATCCCGCGCAGCCGGGCCTCCTTGAGCTCCAGCCAGCGTTCCCGGGCTGCGGCCGACTCCTCGCGCAGGGTGAGCAGTTCGCCCTCGGCGCGGTCCGCGTCCGCGGCGAACTCGTCCCTGCGGCGGGCGGCGTCGAGGTGCATCCGGGCGGGTTCCAGCCGGCCCGCGAGCTGCTCGGCCAGCGTCGCGGCCTGCTGGGCGGCGTCCAGGCGCTCCTGCAGGGCGGTCCGGGTCGCCTCCCAGCGCTCCAGCCACTCGGCGGACTCCTGGTGCTGCTCCTCGGCGGCCCGGGACTCCCGTTCCAGGTCGGCCCGCTCGCGGCCGATCTCGGCGCTGCGCTGCTCGGCCCGCCGGGCGACCCCGAGCGCGCCCAGGGCTTCGCGCAGCCGCTGTTCCACGGCGGCGAGTTGCTCGGTGCCCGCCTCCTTCAGCTGCGGCGGGAGCTCCGCCCGGGCGGCGGCCTCCGCGTGCGCGGCGGCGAGGTGCGCGGCGGAGGCGGCGCCGCGCAGTTCCAGGGCGGGGGCCACCAGGGCACCACGTCGGGCCCGGTCCAGCAGGCCGCGCACGCGCTCCCGCTCGGGATCCGCCTCGGCGAGCAGGGCGGCCCGGCGGACGGTCTCCGCGTGCCGGCGCTGGAGCCGATCGAGCTCGCGCGCGTCCTCGGCGGCCCGCCGGGCGGCGTGGTGCCTGCTCTCGGCGGCGGCGAGCGCGTACTCGGCGACGTCCAGCCGCTCCCTGGCCGAGCACCGGGCGACGGCCGCCCAGGCGCGGACCGCCGCGGCGAGCCCGGGGTCCCCCGGCTGGTGTCCGGGCAGCGGCCAGGCCCGCAGGTCGGCGCTGTCCCCGGCGGCCTGGGCGAGCCGCTGCGCGGTGTGCAGCACCTTCTCGTCACCGGCCCGGACCCTGGCCTCGGCGGCCCGGCGGCGCTCGCCGAGCAGGGCCTCGACGGCGGCGAAGCGGCGGGTGTCGAAGAGCCGGCCGAGGAGCCTGCCGCGGGCGGCCTCGTCGGCCCGCAGGAACTTCGCGAACTCCCCCTGGGGCAGGAGCACGACCTGGCAGAACTGCTCGCGGCTCATGCCGAGGAGCTGCTCGATCTCCTCGCCGATCTCCTGGTGGGAGCGGCTGAGCGGCTGCCAGCCCTCGCCTGTGTGCTCGCGGAGCCGGCTCTGGGCCTTGTCCTTGGTGGTGCCGGTGCCGCGCTTCTTGGGGCGCTCCTGTTCGGGGCGCCGGGTGATCTCCAGTCGGCGGCCGCCGGCGGTGAGTTCGAGGGTGACCTCGGTGGGGGTCCCGGCGGACGCGTGGTCGCTGCGCAGGCTGGTGCCGGGAGCCTGGCGGGGGCCCGGCACGGAGCCGTAGAGGGCGTAGCAGACGGCGTCGAGCACGGAGGTCTTCCCCGCGCCGGTGGGTCCGTGCAGAAGGAAGATCCCGGCGCCGGACAGGGCGTCGAAGTCGATCTGCTGGGGTTCGGCGAAGGGCCCGAAGGCGGTGACGGCGAGCCGGTGCAGCCTCATCGGTGGGTCTCCTGCCGGCTGTCGTCGGCCCGTACGTCGTCGAAGGCGCCCTGGAGGACGGCCCGTTCGGCCTCGTCCGCGCGGCCGCCGCCGCGTACGTGGGCGACGAAGTCCTCGGCGATCTCCTGGTCGCTGCGGCCCCGCAGCCGCTGGGCGTAGGAGGAGCCCTCCTCCTCCTGGCGGCCCTCGGGGTCGAAGGCGAGGCTGAGGGTGTGCGGGAAGCGGGCGGCGAGCCGGGCCATGGGGTCGTCGGGGCGCACCGGGTCGGTGAGGGTGGCCTCGACCCAGGCGTCCTCGTGCACCGCGTGCGCCGGCTCCGCCAGCAGGTCGTCGAGGCGTCCGCGCAGCCGGGCGAGGGCGCGCGGGACGGGGGTGTCGATCCGCTCGGCGCCGGCGATCTCCCCTTCCGCGCCCAATTCGATCAGCCACATGGTCTTGCGGTGGTGGACTTCCGAGAAGGAGTAGGCGAGCGGGGAACCGGAGTAGCGGACCCGTTCGTTGATGGTCTGGCAGCCGTGGAGGTGACCGAGGGCGGTGTAGTCCACCCCGTCGAAGACGGAGGCGGGCACGGCCTCGACCCCGCCGACGGAGATGTCGCGCTCGCTGTCGCTGGTCTGCCCGCCGGTGACGAAGGCGTGTGCCAGGACGACGGAGCGGGTGCCGGGCGGGCGGGTGGCCAGGTCCGCCCGGATCCGGGCCATGGCCGCGCCCAGTACCGCCTCGTGGCTCACCTTCTGCGCCCGGAACTCGTCCTTGACCAGGGCCGGTTCCAGGTAGGGCAGCCCGTACAGCGCCACCTCGCCGTGTGCGTCGGCCAGGACGACGGGGTCGGCGCAGCCGGCCGGGTCGGTGCGCAGGTGGATTCCGGCCCGGTCGATCAGTCCGGCGCCGACCCCGAGCCGGCGTGCGGAGTCGTGGTTCCCGGAGATCATGACGGTGGGCACGCCGAGGTCGGCGAGCCGGTGCAGGGCCCGGTCGTACAGCTCGACGGCGGGCAGCGGGGGCACGGCCCGGTCGTAGACGTCACCGGCGACGAGGACGGCGTCGACCTCGCGCTCGCGGACGGTCTCGACGAGGTGGTCGACGAAGGCGGCCTGGGCGCCGAGCAGGTTCACCCGGTGGAAGGCCCGGCCGAGGTGCCAGTCCGAGGTGTGCAGGAACTTCACTCGCCGGCCCCGCCGCACATGCCGTCTCCCCCTGGTCGTCTCCCGCTCGCTGAACCCCTCTACGCTAACCCGTCCCCGGGGCCGCTCAGGGCGCGTACGTCTCTCCGCCGAGGGTGAGGCCGGCGGTGCCCGCGGTGCTGTCGGCGAGCCAGGCCTCGAAGGCGGGCAGATCCGCCTCGGGGAGGGCGACCTCGATCTCCACGGCGGCTCCGTAGCGCAGGTCGACCACGGTCCGGCCGGTGGAGCGCAGGTCGTTCTGGGTCTTGCCGGCCCGCTGGTGGTCGACGGTGACGGTGGCCAGCCGGTAGCGGCGCCGGGTGACGGTGCCGAGCTCGTCGAGCGCCTCGCCGACGACTCCGCCGTAGGCCCTGATCAGGCCGCCGGCGCCGAGCTTCACGCCGCCGTAGTAGCGGGTGACCACGGCGACGGCGTAACGGATGTCGCGGCGTATGAGCATCTGCAGCATGGGGACCCCGGCGGTGCCGCCGGGCTCGCCGTCGTCGCTGGCCTTCTGGACGGAGGCGTCGGCGCCGACCACGTAGGCGAAGCAGTTGTGCGTGGCGGTGGGGTGCTCCTTGCGGATGCGCGCGACGAAGTCCTGCGCCTCCTGCTCGGTCGCGGCGGGCGCGAGCGAGCACAGGAAGCGCGAGCGGTTGATCTCGGACTCGTGCACGCCCTCGCGGGCCACCGTCACGTACTGGTCTGCCTTCACCGCTCCACCCTACGGGGAATCGGACATGTGTCCTTTCGGTTGACCAGGCTGAACGGCAACCCCAGCAGACTCGAACGACGGACGAGAACCACAGGAGGCGGCGCGCGTGTACGGCGACCCGGCAACCATCCGCAAGATCCTCACCGAGCTCGGAGACACCTGGGCCGTGGTGGGCCTCTCGAACAACCAGGACCGGGCGGCCTACGGGGTGGCCCGCGTGCTCCAGCGGTTCGGCAAGCGCGTGATCCCCGTACACCCCAAGGCCGAGACGGTGCACGGCGAGCGCGGGTACGCCTCGCTGGCGGAGATCCCGTTCAAGGTGGACGTGGTGGACGTCTTCGTGAACAGCGAGCTGGCCGGCCCGGTGGCCGACCAGGCGGCCGCCGTCGGGGCCGAGGCCGTCTGGTTCCAGCTCGGCGTGATCGACGAGGCCGCCTTCGACCGCACCCGCGCGGCCGGGCTGACCATGGTCATGGACCGCTGCCCGGCGATCGAGATCCCCGCGCTCTAGCCCGCTGCCGGACGGACGGGCGGGATGGAGACGGCCATCGTCATCTCCATCGGCCCGGACCCCACGTTGCGGTAGGCGTGCGGCAGGTTCGCCTCGAACGAGACGGCCCCGCCCGCGGGGACCGCGTACCGCTCGCCGTCCACCTCGAGCGTCAGCACCCCCTCGGTGACGTGCAGCATCTCGAAGGTGCCGGCCGGGTGCGGGTCCGAGGCGGTCCCGTCCCCGGGCTCCAGCCGGTAGGTCCACATCTCCACCGGCCCGCGCCGGTCGTCGCCGAGCAGCATGCTGGCACCGCTGCCCGCCGGGGATGACCACATCCGCACTCCCTGCCCCGGCAGCACCACCCGCACCTGCGGGGTGCGGTCGTGGTCCAGCAGCGTGGTGATGCTGACGCCGAGGGCGTCGGCCAGCTTGACCGTGGTCCCGACGCTGGGATTGGTACGGGCCTGCTCGATCTGGATGATCATTCCGCGGCTCACCCCCGCCCGGGCCGCCAGCCCCTCCAGGGTGAAGCCGCGCTCCCCGCGCCACCGCTTGAGGTTCCGGGCGAGCGCCTGGGTGAGCTCTTCGAGATCGGACACGGACTCCCCACTCCATTTCGTCCAATATCTTGGATGACGCAGTCCAATGGACTGAACTATCCTGCGGGTGTCATCAATGCTGCACTCCACCGTTCACTGCACTGTACTGCGAGGCCCCGCATGACCGCCCTCTTCGCCCTGGCCACAGCCGTGCTGTGGGGTCTCGCCGACTTCGGCGGCGGGCTGCTGACCCGCCGGATACCGGCGCTCACCGTGGTCGTCGTCTCGCAGATCGTCGCGGTCCTCGTGCTCGGCGCGGTGGTCCTCGGCACCGGCGCCTGGCGGGAGGCCGGACCGCAGCTGTGGTTCGCGGTCGGCGCGGGTCTGGTCGGGCCGGTCGCGATGCTCAGCTTCTACAAGGCGCTGGCCCTCGGCCCGATGGGCGTGGTCTCCCCGCTGGGCTCGCTCGGGGTGGTCGTTCCCGTCACCGCGGGCCTGGTCCTGGGCGAGCGGCCCGGCCCCGGCCAGTTCGCGGGCATCGCGGTGGCCGTCGTCGGCATCGTCCTCGCGGGCGGCCCGGAGCTGCGCGGCGCGCCCGTCCAGCGGCAGGCCGTCGTCCTGACGCTGGTCGCGGCCTTCGGGTTCGGCGCGGTGATGGCCCTGATCGCGGAGGCGTCCGCCACCCTCACCGGGCTGTTCCTCGCGCTGTTCGTGCAGCGGGTCACCAATGTCGCCGTGGGCGGCGCCGCCCTGTGGGCCCAGTCCCGGCGCGGCGTCCCGGCCCTGCCGGCGGGCACCGGTCCGCGGATCCTGTGGGGGCTGCTGCCCGCGCTGGCCTTCGTCGGCCTGGCGGACGTCGCGGCGAACGGCACGTACTCCATCGCCGCCCAGAGCGGCCCGGTCACCATGGCCGCCGTACTGTCCTCGCTCTACCCCGTGGTCACCGCGCTCGCCGCCTTCGCCGTGCTCAAGGAGCGGCTGCGCAGCATCCAGGCGGCGGGCGCCGGGCTGGCCCTGGCGGGAACGGTCCTCCTGGCCGCGGGCTGACCGGCCCGGCGGCCGGGCGCCGGGGCAGCCGGGGCAGCCGGGCCAGCGGGGAGCACCCCTACGCCGGATCGACCTACGCCGGCTCGACCTGCGCCTGCTCCGCCTCCGCGAGTTCGGCCAGCCCGCGCAGCTGCTCCGGGGTCATCCCGTCCGGGATCGGCACCGGCGCCGGCGTGCGCAGCGGCGGCTGCCAGCCCGTCTCCGGCTCCCAGCGCCGTACGATGCGCGCCGGCGCGCCCGCCACCACGGCGTGGTCGGGCACCTCGCCCCGTACGACGGCCCCCGCGGCCACGACGACGTTGCGGCCGAGCCGCGCGCCCGGCAGGATCACCGCGCCGGTGCCGAGCCAGCATCCCGGGCCGATCTCCACCGGCGCGCTGCGCGGCCACTGGCGGCCGACGGGCTCGTGCGGGTCGTCGTAGCTGTGGTTCGTGGACGTGATGTACACCCCGGGACCGCAGAAGGTGTTCGCCCCGATCGTGATCCGGGCGTCGGCGATGACGTGGCTGCCCCGGCCGATGACGACCCCGTCACCGAGCACGAGCATCGGTTCCTTGCCCAGGTCGAGGCCCGGCATCATGCCGGCGGTGAGGGTGACCTGCTCGCCGATGATGCAGTGGCCGCCGAGCCGGATCCACTGCTCGCCGAAGACCGTGCCCTGCGGGAAGGCGAGCCGGGTGCCGTCCCCGATCGCGCCGAACCGCAGCCGGCCCGGGGTCTGCGCGGTCACCGCGCCGGCCTGCTGCATCCAGCGCCAGCCGGTGTGGACCGCGCGGCTCGCCAGCCGGCGGCGCAGGGCCGTCAGAGATGAGAACGTGTTCTGCTTCTTCGGCACCCGGCCACGTTAATGCGCCCGGCCCCGGTCGTCCGGACCACCATCCTGTGATCTTCACCCCATCGCGGGTGCGGCGGGCCGCGTGCCCTACGGTGCCGTAAGCGCGGCACCCGGACGACAGACAGACGGCAGAGGAAGAGAACATGACGCACCAGGCGGCCCAGGCACTCGTGGCGGGTGTCGGCGGCAAGAACCCGGACATCGACCCGACGGCCTTCACCGCGCCCACCTCGGTCGTGGTCGGCGACGTCACCCTCGCCGCCGGCGCGAGCCTCTGGTACTCGGCGGTGCTGCGCGCCGACTGCGGCCCGATCACGCTCGGCGCCGACAGCAACGTGCAGGACAACTGCACGATCCACGTGGACCCGGGCTTCCCCGTCTCGATCGGCGAGCGCGTCTCCATCGGCCACAACGCCGTCGTGCACGGCTGCACCGTCGAGGACGACTGCCTGATCGGCATGGGCGCGACCGTCCTGAACGGCGCGGTCATCGGCGCCGGTTCGCTGGTCGCCGCGCAGGCGCTGGTCCCGCAGGGCTTGGTGGTCCCGCCCGGCTCGCTCGTCGCGGGCGTGCCCGCCAAGGTGCGCCGCGAGCTCACCGACGAGGAGCGCGAGGGCATCAAGGTCAACGCCCTGATGTACGTGGAGCTGGCGAAGCAGCACCGCGCCTCGGTCACCACGGAGGGCTAACGGGCGTCCCACGCGACCCGGAGTGCGGACAGGACGGCCACGTACTCCGGGTCGCGGTCCCGCCAGCCGTACTGGACGGCCCCGTCCGCGTTGCGCTTGCGGCCCCCCATCGCGCCCAGCACGGTCTGCGTCGTGACCGCGGCGCCGCGCGCGAGCAGCCGCTCCACCACCGCGGCATGCCCGCACGTGGCCGCCAGGTCGAGGGCGGTGCTGCCCTTCATCCGCCCCTCGATGTCGGCGCCCCGCTCCAGCAGCAGGTCCACGGTGTCCGGGTGCCCGGCCTCCATGGAGGCGGCAGCGAGGACCAGCGGCACGTGGTGGAGCTTCCCCTCCGGTCCGTTCGGGTCGACGTCCGCGTCGAGGAGGGCCCGTACGACGTCCGTGTGCCCGTTCATCGCCGCCAGCGACAGCAGCCCCGACTCGTCGTACGGTCCGGCGACGTGCCGGGGGTCGGCGCCCGCGGCGAGGAGCAGCCGCACGACGTCCGCGTGCCCCGCGCACACCGCCAGGTCCAGCGCCCTGCGGCCGCCCTGGACCCAGGCGTCGGCATCGGCTCCCCCGGCCAGCAGGCGCCGCACCAGGTCCGTGTCCCCGGCCTCGGCGGCGCGTCCGAGCCCGTTCGCCAGCGAGTGGTAGTGGTCTTCCCGCCCCTCGTCGGACCAGTCCGGGTCCGGCCGCTCCGCCTCCGTCATTCGCCTACGGTGGCGCGCGCCTCCGCCTGCGCGGGGATCTCGGCCCCGGCCGCGCCCGCCTCGGCGGCCGCCTTCTTCATCCGGCTGCGCATCACCAGCGTCACCGCGAGCCCGAACAGCACGGCGAGGACCAGGGCCAGCCAGGAGAACCGCTTCAGCCACGGCTCCGCGACGATGCCGACCGAGTAGATGACGGCAGTGGTGCCGCCCGCCCAGAGGATCCCGCCGAGGACGTTGGCGACGAGGAAGCGCCAGTACGGCATGTGCAGCACGCCCGCCAGCGGCCCGGCGAAGATCCGCAACAGCGCCACGAACCGCCCGAAGAAGACGGCCCACATGCCCCACTTCTCGAAGGAGCGTTCCGCCAGGGCCACCTGCTGCGGCCCGAAGTGCTTGGGAAAGCGCCGGCCCAGCTTCTCCAGCAGCGGCTTGCCGCCCCGGCGGCCGATCGCGTAGCCGATCGAGTCACCCACGATCGCCCCGGTGATCGCGCAGATCCCGAGCACCACGGGGTCGATCTCCCCGTGCTGCGAGGCCAGCAGCGCCGAGCTGACCAGGATGATCTCGCCCGGCAGCGGAATGCCGAGGCTCTCCAGCCCGATGACCAGACCCACCAGGAGATAGATGCTGACCGCCGGAATCGTCTCCAGCCATTCCTGGATGTGCACCGGTACGTCCTCCCGTGTCGTCCCCGGCGCGCCCCCTGTGACACGCCGAACGGGCAGCCTATCGGCTCGCCACCACCACCTTTGACCTCAGCGGCAGGTCGCGGGAGGAACGGCCCGCGAACACCTCCCGGCGGCCGGAACCCAGCACCCACGCGTGCCGTTCCGGGTCCCAGGACGACAGCGCCCTGGCGTCGACGTCGACGGCGACCCGCTGCGCCTCGCCGGGCGCGAGGGTGAGCCGCCGGTAGCCGGCCAGCGCGCGCACCGGCTGGTCGAGCCGGAGCTCCGGGGACGGCCCTACGTACACCTGGGCCACGTCGGTGCCCTTGCGGCGGCCGGTGTTGCGGACGGTGAACTCCGCGCGCAGCCCGCCCCGCTCCGGCCGGACCGTGAGCTTCTCGTACTGCCAGGTCGTGTAGGAGAGCCCGTGCCCGAAGGGGAACAGCGGCGCCACCTGCTGGCCGTCGTACCAGCGGTGACCGACGTGGATGCCCTCCGCATACTCCTGCCGGCCGCCCAGTCCCGGGTAGCGCAGCGGGTCGCCGCCGACCGGGGTCGCCCGTTCGTCGGCCGGGAAGGTCTGGGTGAGGCGGCCGCCCGGGTCCACGTCGCCGAAGAGGACGTCGGCGGTGGCGCCCGCGCCCTCCTGGCCCGGGTAGTACATCTGGAGGACGGCCCCGGTACGCGCGAGCCACGGCATGGCCGTGGCGGAGGAGGTGTTGAGCACCACCGTCGTACGGGGGTTCGCGGCGGCCACCGCCTCGATCAGCCGCTCCTGCCCGCCGGGGAGGGCCAGGGAGGTCCGGTCCCTGCCCTCGGTGGCGTCCTCGTAGGCGAACAGGACCACGCTGCGGGCCGATTTCGCCGTCCTCACGGCCTCGGCGAGGTCCGCGGCCCGGCTCGCCCCGGTGGTGTGCCGGAGCCGGAAACGCTGGCCCCCGTCCCCGCCCCGGGCGGTCACGGCGAGCCGGTGGGCGCCCGCCTTGAGGGTGAGGGTGCGGCGGCGGACGGCCATCCCGTCGGGTGCGGAGCCGAGGAGTCCGCCGGCGAAGTGCTCGGCCATGCCCTGGCGGACGGGGAACAGCTCCTCGCCGTCGAGGCGCACGGCGGGACGCTGCCCGGTGTAGTGGACGATCAGGGTCCACTCGTCGTCCGCCGTGAGGCGGAACTCGCCCTCGTGGCTCCACTCGCGCCCGGGGGCGACGCTCCGCTCGTCGAGGGCGGCTGCCGGGGTCAGCAGCTGCGCGGGCAGCGGCCGTCCGTACAGGTCCTCGCCGAGGGCGTGGCGCACGGTGGAGCCGTTCCCGACCCGTTGCCGCAGGGCGGTGAGCGGGGCGGCCGCCCCGTCGGGGACCACGTGCGAGCTGCCCCCGCCGCCGACGAACGGCACCTGGGCGGTGGGGCCGATCACCGCGATCGAGCGGGCGGCGGCGCCGGTCAGGGGCAGGGTGCCGGCTTCGTTGCGGAGCAGCACCGCCCCGGCGGTGGCCACCTTGCGGGCGACCCGGGCCCCGGCGGCGGCGTTGCGCGCGGGCCGGGCGGCGGGGCGCGCCGCCAGCAGCCCGAAGCGGTCCATGGTGGTCAGGATCCGGTGGACGGCGAGGTCGACGGCGGCCTCGGTCACGGAACCGCCGCGCACCGCCTCGCGCAGCGGCCCGCCGAAGTGGGTGCCGCCGGGCATCTCCATGTCGAGGCCGGCGCCGATGGCGGCGACGGTGCTGTGGGTGGCGTTCCAGTCGGACATCACCCAGCCGTCGAACCCCCAGCTCCCGCGCAGCAGTTCGTCGAGCAGCGGCTTGTTCTCGCAGGCGTGGACGCCGTTGACCTTGTTGTACGCGCCCATCACGGCGCCCGCGCCGGCGGCCACGGCGGCCTCGAAGCCCCGTAGCTCGGTCTCGTGCAGGGTCTGCTCGGTGGCGGTCACGTCGACGGTGTCGCGTCCGTGTTCCTGGTTGTTGAGGGCGAAGTGCTTGACGGTGGCGATGAGCCCTTCGTCCTGGACGCCCCGGATCACTTCCGCGACCAGGTCCGCCGTCAGCCGCGGGTCTTCGGAGAAGGTCTCGAAGTTCCGGCCCGCGTACGGGGTCCGGATGAGGTTGACCATGGGGGCCAGCAGGACGTCCTGGCCGAGCGCGCGGCCCTCGCGGCCGAGGACCCGGCCGTACTCGCGGGCCAGCGCGGGGTCGAAGGCGGAGGCGAGCAGGACCGGCGCGGGCAGTGCGGTGGCGTGCTGGGAGACGCGTACTCCGGCGGGTCCGTCGGCGAGGCGCAGCGCCGGGATGCCCAGGCGCGGCACGCCGGGCACGTAGCCGGCCTGGCCGAGGGGGGCGGGGTCCTGGGCGCCGTGCAGCAGGGCGGTCTTCTCTTCGAGGGTGAGCCGTTCCAGCAGGGCCTCGATGCGGGCGGCGCCGGCGCCCGCGGGCCCGGCGGCGGATCCCCCGGTGGGTCCCGCGGCGGGCGCCGCCGTGGGGAGTCCGGCACCCGGCGGGACAGTGGGGGCGCAGGCCCCCGCGCCGAGGGCCGCTCCCACCCCGCCGGCCGCCGCGAGCAGCCGCATCGCCGAACGTCTGGACACGGCCTCGCTCATCGGCGCTCCCTGCGGCGTGGTTCGGCGGGAGCGGCCCGCGCCGGACCGCTCCCCCGTCCACTGTGCGCCGCGCGCCGCCGTGCCCGGCCGGGACGCGCCACCGCGGGGGCCAGGTTCAGCCCTCCGGCAGCGGCGGCATGGTGTCGGCGGTCCGGCGCGGCTCGTCCTGCCGCTGGACCCGCGCCTCGGTGCGGTGCCCGCGCGCGATGTAGTCCCGTACGACGGCCTCCACCGCGTCCTGCGGCGAGCCGACTCCGGCGAGCACCATCACCTCCACCACGAGCTCGGCATCGAGGCTGATGTTGACCTTGGCCACGGGCGCTCCCTCCATCGTCGTCCGACGGACTCTAGCCGCCGCACGCCTGCGGATTCCGCGGTTCCGCCCCTTCGTCCAGGCGGCTCCCCCGGCCGGAGCGTCCGGCCGACGGGACCACGGACTCCCTGCTCACCGCCCGGGTGCCCCTGCCGTCGCGGGGCACGCAGAAGGCCCCCGCCCGGCAGAGGCGGGGGCCTTCGCAGCGGCGCCGGGGCCTATGCGTTGGGGCGCAGGGTCCAGACGACGGTCATTTCGCCGGTCACGGCCTCGTCCTCGCGCTGGATGGCGATGGTGACCGGGAACTCCGGGCGGCCGCCCGCGTCGAGTTCGGCGACGACCTCCGCGGCCGGGCGGCCGAGGGTGGCGGTGGCGGTGACGACGCCCTTGGCGAGCTTCTTGTAGCCGATCTCGGCCTTCACGGCGAGGGGCACGGCGCGCGAGAGCTGGTCGCCGAAGGCGGCCAGGACGATCGCGCCGCTCGCGGACTCGGCCAGGGTGAACATGGCGCCGGCGTGCGGCCCGCCGACGTGGTTGTGGTAGTCGGGCTGGTCCGGGAGCCTGACGACCGCGCGCTCGGGGGTGGTCTCCAGGAACTGGAGGTTCAGGGTCCGGGCCATCGGCACCGTCGCGGCGAGCAGTTCGCCCACGTTCATCTGATCTGCGCTCATGGACGGCGATGTTACCCGCGAGTAGACGTCCTTGGCCAGAGCTCTCAAGGGGGCGGCCGTGGCTCCCGGGGGCCGCTCCCACTATCGTTACCGGCCATGTGGCCAGGACAGCAGCAGCCCCCCGGGGGCGAACAGAACCCTCAGGACGCGCACCAGAACCCGTACCAGCAGCAGCCGGGGCAGCCGAACCCGTACCAGCAGCAGCCCGGTTACGGATACCCGCAGCAGCCGGGGTACCAGCCGCCGGCAGGCGTTCCCGGCCAGCAGTGGGGCCCGCCCCAGCAGCCCCAGCAGCCCCAGGGCGGCGGCGGGAGCCCGTACTCGACCAAGACCGTGGCCATCGTGGCGGCGGCGGCCGTCATCGTGGCGGCCGCCGGGACCGGCGCGTACGTGTTCACCCGGGACGACAAGAAGACCGAGGCCAACGACAAGCCGCCGGCGGCCAGCTCCCCTCCCGCCGAGGCACCCGCCCCGGCCGGCAGCAGCCCCAACCCGCGGGCCGGCGGCGGCATGCAGCCCGTCATCCCGGGCTGGAAGGTCGTCGTCAACACCAAGTACAACGTCGCCTACGACGTGCCCCCCGAGTGGAACGTCAACGACTCCGGGGTGTCCCTCTCCATCCACGACGAGACCGACGGCAAGCCGGTCGTCACGATGTCCGGGACCGCCACCCTCAAGAACGAGTGGTGCACGGTCGACAAGAACGCGGACGGGACCATGGAGAAGTACTCGCTCGCGGACAGCGGCGTCAAGGGTGCCCAGGGCGCCAAGGACACCGCTCAGGTGGCGACCGACAACACCGCCACCTGGGTCTGGGCGGGCTACGCCCAGAAGGAGCCCAAGGGCACGGTGAAGATCGGCGAGGCCAAGGAGTACACGACCGCCTCCGGCCTCAAGGGCCACACGGTGGTCGTGACCGCCCCGGGCGTGAAGAAGGAGAACAAGTGCTCCTCGGACGGCAAGGGGATCGGCTTCGGCTTCAAGAACGCCGTCGGTGACTTCGCCAGCTTCGTGGTCTACGGCGCGGCGGGCGTGAAGGACGAGGTTCCGACCGACGTCTCCGACAAGATGCTCAGCTCCATCCGGCTCGCCACCGGCTGATCTCCGCCTCCGCCGCCCCGGTCCGGGAATCCGTTTGGATTCTCGGCCCGGGGCGGGGATAGTCCGGGGGTGAGTTCTCCCCCCGCCGCAGCGCCCCGCACGCCCGCACGCCGTCGCCCGGACTGGGCGGGCCGCAACTACTCCCTGCTGACGGGTGCGGCGGTCGTCACCAACCTCGGCAGCCACGGAGCGCTCATCGCGGCCACCTTCGCGGTGATGGAGGCCGGCGGATCCAGTGGTGACATCGGCCTGGTCGCGGCCGCCCGTACGCTGCCGCTCGTCCTCTTCCTGCTCGTCGGCGGCGCCGTCGCCGACCGGCTGCCCCGCCACCGCGTGATGGTCGCGGCCAACGCCCTGAACTGCCTCTCGCAGGCCGCCTTCGCGCTGCTCGTCCTCACCGGCGACCCCCAGCTGTGGCAGATGATGCTGCTGACCGCCCTGTGCGGCACCGGCACCGCCTTCTTCAATCCCGCGGCCGAGGGCATGCTGCTGTCCACGGTCTCCGGGGAGAACTCCAACCGGGCCTTCGCGCTGTTCCGCATGGCGATGAACGGCGCGGGCATCGGCGGCGCCGCCCTCGGCGGGGCGATGATCGCCGCGATGGGCCCGGGCTGGGTCCTGGCCGTGGACGCGGCCGCCTTCGCCGTCGCGGGCCTGCTGCGCGCGTTCCTCGACGTGAGCCACGTCCCCGGCCGGGCCCCCGGTGGCGGCTTGCTGGCCGACCTGCGCGAGGGCTGGACGGAGGTCCGGACCCGCCCGTGGCTGTGGAGCATCGTGCTCCAGTTCTCCGTCGTCGTCGCCGTCGTGGGCGCCGCGGAAGCCGTCTACGGTCCGCTGGTCGCCCGGGACCAGCTGGGCGGGGCGGCCCCCTGGGGCGTGGCCCTCGCCTTCTTCGGGGTCGGCACCATAGCCGGGGCCGTCCTGATGATGATGTGGAAGCCGCGCCGGCTGCTGCTGATCGGCACGCTGTGCGTGTTCCCGCTGGCGCTGCCGTCGGCGGGCCTTGCCGTGCCGCTGCCGGTGTGGGGGCTGTGCGCGGTGATGTTCGTCAGTGGAGCCTCGATCGAAGTCTTCGGCGTGAGCTGGATGACCACGATGCACCAGGAGATCCCGGAGGAGAAGTTCTCCCGGGTCTCCGCCTACGACTGGTTCGGCTCCGTGTCGATGCTCCCGCTGGCCACCGCCCTGGCCGGCCCGGCCGAATCGGCCTTCGGCCGCACCCAGGCCCTGTGGGGCTGCGCGGCCCTGGTCGTCCTGGCCACGGCCCTGGTCCTCCTGATCCCGGACGTCCGCCACATGACCCGCACGTCCAAACCGACCCCCCTCCCCAAGCCCCCCGTCCCGCACTCCGGCCC
>NZ_JARAYQ010000340.1:0-7124 GCF_033794505.1 Streptomyces sp. MB09-01
CCCGTACGCGCCCCACCCGAACCCGCAGTGGCAGAGCCCAGGAGAACCCCGTTGATCCCCGCAGTCCTCACCCCCGAGATCGCCGCGATCGGCATCGCGCTGGGCCTGCTGTTCTCCCTGCTGTGCTACCTCACGACGAACCTCTCACCCGGCGGCATGATCACCCCCGGCTGGCTCGCGCTCACCCTCATCGAGGACCTCCAGCGCGCGGCGCTCGTCGTCGGCATCACCGTCCTGACGTACGCGCTCACCCTCGTCACCCAGAAGTTCGTCATCCTCTACGGCAAGCGCCTGTTCGCGGCCGTCGTCCTCATCGGCGTGCTCCTCCAGGCCACGGTGGTCATCGTGCTCCAGATGAAGTTCCCGCTGCTGTACGCGAACCAGACCCTCGGCTTCATCGTCCCCGGGCTGATCGCCTACCAGCTCGTCCGCCAGCCCAAGGGCGCCACGCTGCTCGCCACCGGCTCCGCGACCCTCATGACGTACGTCGTGCTGACCTCGGGCATCCTGCTCGGCTTCATGCCGCACGCCTGACCGACGCCACGCCCGATCACCCGCACCGCCCGGAGCACCGATGACCGTCAAGCCCGCCCGCCGCACCCGCCCCGTCCTGCACGCCGCCGTCCTGGCGGTCCTGCTGGCCGGCAGCGCGTACTTCACCTACGAGCTGCGCAAGGAGGAGCAGGCCCAGGCACCGGCGGTGCTGCGCGTCACCGACCGGGCGCAGAAGGGCGGCGGCCAGGACGGCACCCAGAAGTGGGACCGGCTGAAGAACCCGGACCGCTCGGTCCTGCGGGGCGCGGACGGAGACGTCCTCGCCACCTTCACGGACGGGGCGCGCACCGCATCGCTCACCGGCAAGAGCCGCACCTTCACCGAGCCGGCCACCACCCAGGCCCGCGTCGTCACCGACAACTGGGTCCGCCTCCTGCCGGAGAGCTGGCGCAACGGTGCGGAGCGCGAGCCGTGGTTCCAGGAGTGGTTCAAGAAGTACTACGGCAGCGAGGAGGACGACCTCTTCGCGATCGCCTTCCAGTACGGTGACCAGGCGCCGGTCAAGAAGGACGCCACCGGAATCCAGTACGCGGGCGACGCCGCCTTCGGGCCGCTCAACCCGAACGGCTCCGCCGGCAACGACCTCCGTCTCGAGCAGTCGGACTTCTACGACTACCTCGGCACCCCGTACACCTTCCGAAACGGCACCACGGAGCAGCCGGAGAAGGCCAAGTACCGGTCCCTGGACTGCTCCGGCTTCATCCGCACCGTCTTCGGCTACCGCGGCCGCTTCCCGCTCATGGCCTCCGACACGGGCGGCAACGGACTGCCGCGCACCGCCAACGGAATGGCCCGATCGAAGACCGGCGTGGACATCCTGCCGCTCAAGGGCGTCGCCCCGCAGGACCGGCCGGCCTCCGTCGACGTCCTCCAGCCGGGCGACCTGGTGTTCTTCAAGCTCGATACGCGCTCCGGCGAACGACTGGACCACACCGGCATGTACCTCGGCAACGACACCGACGGACACAAGATCTTCATATCGAGCCGCGAAGAGGCCAACGGCCCCACCATCGGCGACAAGGGCGGCGCCTCCCGCCTCGACGGCAACGGCTACTACGCCGCCGCCCTGCGCAGCGCCAAGCGCCTCTGAGGCCCTGCGAGCGAACTCCAGCTCACCGATCTCGGTCGGCCCTCCCGGGCTGCCGCGAGGAGGGGGGCAGGTCTGCAGGGTCGTGGCGGGCGCGCAAGGACCGGACCGCCTCCTCGTGCGGGTGGCCCCTCGACGCTGCGGTCGAGGGGCCACCCGGTGTCGCGGAAGACCGGCGTCCGGCCGGCGGCGGGCTCAGAGCGTCAGCACTCGCGCAGGCCCGGCGCGGGGTCGACCGACGTGTGGACGTCCACGGCCGCGACGTTCCCCCACTGGCCGTTGTCCAACTGGGTCCAGTACCAGACGTTGTTGCCGCCGGCGTGCTGGTCACCGCGGCCCCAGCACTGGAACCAGCTGGGGCTCGTGTTCAGCGGCCCCCGCACCGCGGAGTTGTACCGGCGGTGCTCGTAGCCCTTGGCGCCGACCCGATTGCCGCACCACAGCTTGCCGTCGGCGCGGACACCACATTCGGCGGCCGCGCTCTTCCCGGTGGCGGGCGTCGCCGCGGCGGGCCCGGTCACGGTGGCCATGCCCCCCGCGAGTGCGGCGGCGGCGAGACCCAGGGCGATCTTCTTGCGTGCGGACATGTTTCCTCCTCGAGAGGGCTCCCTGGGGAGCCGGGTGATGGGTGTGCGTGGTCAGTGGTGCGGGTGGTGCGGATTGTGCTCAGGGGCAGGTACGTACGCCGTCCAGCCAGGCGGCGCCCTTGATGTAGATGTTGGTGATCCACGCCCCGTACTCGGGCAGGTAGGACCAGGCGTCGTTGGTGTAGCCCTCCGCCGTCACCGGTTCCGCGTGCTTCTGGCACTCGACGCGCACCGTGGTCGGGCCGGGGAACCGGTGGACCCGCGGGCTCGTGGTGGACGGCTCCTCGTGGGTCCACACATCCGTGCCCCACGTGCTGAACGTGCCGGGGGCCGCCGCCGGCGCAATGCGGACCGCTCCCGCGTAGTCCCCGCCCAGCCGTACGTCGCTGACGGTGATCCGGGTGCCCGATTCCCGGGCCTCCACCATCTTCCCCGCGCCCAGGTAGATCGCGATGGGGTGGACGGAGCCCCCCGACCCCCAGGCCAGCAGGTCCCCCGGGAGCAGCGGCGCCGTCCCGTGTGCGGCCGTGAAGCGCTGCTTCACCTGCGGCGAGTGGAACTGGTGGTACGCGTTGCCGGACAGCGGGTCGCCGCCCGCCGCACGTGCGTAGGCGTACCGGACCAGGCCCGAACAGTCGAAGCCCAGCCGCTCCGGGTCGTGTGCGCTGTCCGGGTCGCTCGGGTCGACCTGACCGTACGTCGGCCCCGGCTGTTGGCCGTGGCCGCCGCCCCAGGTGTACCAGACGCCGATCTGTTCGCACGCGGCTGCTACGGCCCGCTCAGCCACCGCGGAGGCCCCGGGGGCGAGCACGCCGCACGCGCCCTCCGCCTTGGGTGCCGCGGCCGCCGTGGCGCCGCCGGCACCTCCCCAGGTGGTCATGAGGGCGAGCACCGCAACCGCCGCCACCGCTGTTCTCCGCATCGCCATGTCCGGTCCCCCGTCCCGGCCACGCGGTGTCCCGCGGGCCGTCATGCTCGTCGTGGTGTTCGCGGCGTGCTCGTCGTACCGAGCACGGGCCGGCCGTCCGACCGTCCGACCGTCGGGCACTACGAGCCTGTGCGCCGCCACCCCTCCGTGTCGAGGAGGCACGGGTCGCCCACCGCAACGGGAAACGGGAAACTCCCGGGAAACCCCCTCCCACCAGGCTCTTTGAGTATCCGTCAACAGGCCGCTCGGCGGGGCCAGGGACGACCGGGTCAATGCCGGGGGTCGGGGCCGAGGGGGACAACGCCGGTCGAGCCAGTCGAGCCGGTCGAGCAGTCGAGTCGGGCGGGCAAGTCCCGGCGGGGCGCGCGCGAGCGACTACGCGTCCGGGCGCGTCCATCGCTTGATGATGCGCGGCTGGGAGTAGGGGGCCGGCCAGGCCTGCAGTCGGATCTCCTCGGTGTCCTCCGGCTCGTCCTCGCAGTCGGGGTCGGGGAAGGCTGCGGCCGCGAGGTTCCGTCGGGAAGCGCGGATGCGTGTCCACCCGGCGGGCATGTCGAAGCGTGCCGCGTCGGGGAAGTAGTCGGTGCAGCCCAGCACGACGAGACTTCCCGAGACCAGGTTGAGGCTTGCTTCGACGACGTGCTCGAAGTCGTCGTTGTCGTCGTCCGGCTGTTGCGTGAGGACGTGGACGCTGACTGCCACGGTGACGTTGATGTCCGTGCCGATGGCCAGGGCACCGTCAGTGACGCCGAGCCCGTCCAGGACGGCTTGTTCGGTCCACACATCGCTCAGGTCGCCCTCGGACTCGTCGTCCAGGACGTGGATCTGGAAGTAATCCGCAAAGAGCTCAAGGTCTGTCACCACGTGGCCATCATCGCTGCTGCTCAGGGAGGGCGGAGCAGCGGGGTGAGGCTGTCGGTGCCCAGGACATGGCGGGCTGCCCGCGTCGAGGCGAACCACAGCAGGGGTGGCCGGGGCCGGCGCAATGCCTGCCGTCACCCGCCGACCCCGACCTTCGGCTCGACCTGGAGAATGCGATGGCATGAACGCTCAGTCACTGTGGGGTCCTCTGGACAGACCGCTCCGCGCCCTGCGCGGGTACCCGCGCCGTGCGCCGCTGACCTTCGCCTATGTCTGCCTGCTCCTGGTCAGCCATGCCTGGGTCATCTACGGGTTGTCCGCCGAGCGGGCGGCCAGCGTGTTGGGCTACGTCAGCACGAACCTGGACAACCTGCAGGACCATCCGTTGTCCGCGCTGCTCGGCAGCGTCCTGTTCTTCGACGGCACGCTCACGGACGTCACCTCAACCGGTTTCGTGGGTACCTCGATCACCCTGGGCCTGGGTGTCTGCTGCTTCCTGGCCTGGGCGGAGCACCGGTGGGGGAAGTCGCGCGCCATGGCCGTGTTCGTCGGCGGGCATGTCGGGGCCACCCTGCTCACTGCCGTCGTCATCAGCGTCGCGCTGCAGCGCGGCTGGTATCCGGCTGCCGTGCGGCAGTCCTTGGACTACGGGGTCAGTTACGGCGCCCAGACCGTGCTGGCGATCGGCACACTCGCCCTGCCTCGGTGGGGCCGCCTGCCTTGGGCCGTCTTCGTGCTCGGATGGCCTCTCGGCGGTGCCGACTGGAGCGGGCCGCTGCCGGACTTCACCACGATCGGCCATCTCGTGGCGGCAGCCCTTGGCTTCGGGCTGTTGGGTGTCCCGGCTTTCAGGCGGCAACGGGTCCCCGCTGGCGGACTGTCCTCCACTGCGAGCGACGTCGGGCCGCACCGAGGCTCCGTTCCGGAATCGACGTCACCGGCGGCAGGAACGGAGACACCTCCATCGGTCTGAGCTCCAGCGACGACGAGAATGAGCCAAGTGCGGCAGCAGCCGTCCACCTCTTGTCCCCGCGGCCGCCGACCGCCACCTGCTCAGGAAGCGAGCGGGGTGGTCGTGGCCGCGGCCTGCTTCTGCTCCAGGACCGCTGCCACCCGCGCGTCCGCGCTGAGGTGTCCATCGCCAGGTACCGCGCGACGTCCGGCAGTCCGGCTCTCACCCGCGGCATCACGTAGAGCAACGCCTGCCGGGGCACGTCCTGGTACACCTGCAACTCCAGCTTCCCGCCTACCGTGCCCCGAAGGACCACTGACTCCCACTCCAGCAACGGCCGGGACTCGACTGCGAGCCACCGTACGAGCCCGGTCTGCCCCACCGTCCCCGTCCACCGCGCCCCCGGGCTCCGGCCCGGCCCCGGCCTGCTGCCTCTCGTCCGATGCTGGTCTTTCCGTACTCTCCCTGCTGCCGCGGGGCGGGTTCCTTCGCCGAGGGCAGCGCCACCCGCGCACCCGGGACAACCGACCACGCGCCCCGTGACGCGTCGGCTGACGGGCTGGTTGACCAATGCAGCCCCACCTCGCGCTGCTCCTCGATGGCATCATTGCAGGTGTGAGATCCCCCGACGCGACACCCAACGCCGACCTGGTGCATGCCCGTTGGCGTACCCGGGAGGCGCCCCACGGAGACTTCATCATCTTCTCCGACGGCTCCCTCTCGGTAATGGAACTCGTGCGCTCCTCCCCTGCAGGCCGACTCCACGACATGCGGGCCGAGACCTGGCAGTGGTGGGAGGTCCTACGGGCCACCGAGTGGACCCCCAACGACTGGATGGACGTCGATACGACGCTTGCCTCTTGCGTCAATGCCGGAAGCCGCGCCCTGGCGGGCGAATCTTCGGACCACGGCAGTATCGGCTGGGTCGCCCTGGCTCAGGACGATGACCACAGCACGTTGGAATGGATCGCGGTCTCCTGCTCGTCCAATCCCTTCACCGAAGTCACCTTGGACGCCACCACGGTGACCGCCACCAGCACCCTGGGCCGTATCTGGACCTTCCCCCGGAACACCCCCCAGCAGGTGAAGATCACCGAGGATCCGGCCTATCCCTGGGCCTCGCCGCCCCAGACAATCGATCCCGCGAGCTAACCCGCTCATCTGCCACCTCGATCCATCACGGTGCAAGCGCTCCATCCGTCGGAGGCGCGACCCATCCCCGCCCCCTTGCCGGGCGCAGCCCGCCGCCGGGGGCAGAAACACCGTCCCCGCCGAGGCTGGTCACAGGGGTCAGCGCAGTGCGATCTCGCCCGCGCGAAGGACACCCATCACACGCTCGACAGTCTCCTGGACTTCGCCGACGGGAGCCGCGTACCCGATGGCGCCGCGCGCGGCATCCTCCCCGAGCATCCGGGTGATCACCCAGGCAGCAAGGTACTGCGATGCCAGGCAGCCGCCCGCCGTGGCGATGTTCCCCTCTGCGTGGAACGGGGCGTCCAGCACGGTGACGTCGCATGCCTCGACGTAGGGCCTGCTCGTCATGTCCGCGCAGGCCGGCATCCCGGCCAGCAAACCGAGTCGTGCAAGTACCAGCGCGCCAGAGCACTGCGAACCGATCAGCTGCCGCGAAGGCTCGAGCCGCAGCATGGCGAGCAACCGGTCATCGGCGACCACGTCGCGCGTCTTCACCCCGCTGCCTATCAGCACAACGTCGGCCTCGGTGAGGAACTCCATCGGACGCTGCCCGGTCACCTCGACTCCGTTCATCGAGGTGACCACGGGCGCGGGTGTGGTGATGAAGGCTTCCAGGCCGTCTTTGCGACACCGGTTGATCAGCGCTGAGGCGATGAAACTGTCGAGCTCGTTGAACCCGTCGAAGGTGACCACGGCAACCTGCATCGCAACTCCCTGAGTATGACGTCCAGGCATCAAGCGTCTCAAAGGTGCCGAGCCCGACTCACGGGCCAAACGACGGCTGGTGGCATGCCTGCCACTGCTCTCGCAGTCCCAGACCTCCAGCCCCGCTCGTTCACGGCCGACCGCCAACTGGACGCCCCGAGCTCAATCGTGCTCGTCCTCGTTGGTACCGACCCGTCAACGCATGGGCACCGCGAATGCCCCGCCCCCAGCGCTTCTGGCGGATGCTCCCTCCCC
>NZ_JARAYQ010000341.1:0-7103 GCF_033794505.1 Streptomyces sp. MB09-01
GCGCCGGACACCCCTTCCCCGAAGGACCTGTGGCGATGACTCCTGCCCTGCCCACCCAGCACCGTCCCGCCGGCGAACAGCCGGACCGGCACACCGCCGACGCGGCGGTGACCCGTCTGGCCCTGGACGCCCGCGACGGCGACCCCGCGAAGGCCGACCGCTTCGTCCGTGCGCTGCACCGCGACGTCTGGCGCTACGTCGCCTACCTCAGCGCCGACACCCAGGCCGCCGACGACCTCACCCAGGACGTGTTCCTCCGGGCCCTCGCCGCCCTCCCCCGTTTCGAAGGCCGCTCCTCGGCGCGCACCTGGCTGCTGTCCATCGCCCGCCGCACCGTCGTCGACAGCCTCCGCCACGCCGCGGCCCGGCCCCGGCTCTCGGACCGCCACGACTGGCAGACCGCCGCGGAGCAGACCCAGCCGTGCGACGTCCCCGGCTTCGACGAGGGCGTCGCGCTCGCCGAACTCCTGGCCGCGATCCCGTCCGAACGCCGGGACGCCTTCGTCCTCACCCAGCTCCTGGGCCTGCCGTACGCCGATGCGGCCGAGGCCATCGGCTGCCCCATCGGCACCGTCCGCTCCCGCGTGGCCCGCGCCCGCACCTCCCTCATCGAACTGCTGACGGACACCACGCCGTCCGCACCCGCCCGGGAGCACCCGCTCGGGGACCGGGCACCCCGGTTCGCCGCGTCGGCGTCGCCGGCCGCGCCGGCCGCGCGGAAGGGCGCGCTCGCCCCGTCACCCGCCTGATCCGTCAGGGGCACACGGGAGGGCTCGGCGTCTCCGCAGCCCTCCCGTGGCCCCCGCGGGGATCGGCGGCCCCGCGCCGAAGGCGGCGTACGAGGGCTCCGCAATCGACGGCGGGCGCGCTACCCTCCACCGCATGATTGACATGGGCATGTTAAAAACCTGGGTGCGCGGGCGCCGTCGCCGGCGTACCGGCCGGCACGCCTTCGTCGGCCTCCTCCTCCTGGCCCTGCTCGGCACCGCGACCGCCGCGACCGCCGCGGCCGCCTCGCCCCCGGGCCCGCGCCCTTCCGCCTCCCCCTCCGCCGTCACCGTGCCGACGGGCACGAGCGACGCGGCCGGCGCCGCGGCCGCCCGCTGGGGCGACCGGCGCCTCGACGAGGCCGCCTTCCTGACCACCCACAATGCGTTCACCAACTACGAGGACTCCCGCTGGAGTTCGGTGAACCAGGCCGAGTCGGTACGTGCCCAGCTCGACAACGGGGTCCGCGGCCTGAGCCTGGACACGCACTGGTACGAGCGCAGCACCTGGCTGTGCGTCATCAGCTTCGGCAGCGACTGCTACCCGAGCGACGTCTACCTGTGCCACGGCGACTGCAAGACCTTCGCCGGCGCCACGTACGCCCTTCCCCGGCAGTCCTTCCACGGCACGATGCAGACCGTGGTGGACTTCCTCGCCGCCCATCCGCAGGAGGTCGTGACCGTCTTCCTCGAGGACTACGTCAGTGCCGAGCAGCTGCAGCAGTCGCTGGGCAGGGTCAGGGGGCTGCCCGACATGGTGTTCCGGCCCGACGAGTGGGGCGTGCGCCAACACGGATGGCCGAAGGTGGCGGACCTCGTCACCGCCGGCAAGCGGCTGCTGATCTTCTCCGACCGGTCCGACCGCGAGCATCTGGGCGTCATGTACGACAAGTCCTGGACGGTGAGCAACTACTGGAGCCTCGGTGACCTGGGCAACGACCTCGCCTGCGTCAGCCGCTGGGCCGACCTTCCGCTGGACCGTCAGGAGCCGGGATTCCGGCGCCTGTTCACCATGAGCCACCACCGCAACGTGCCCACCGTCATGACGGCGGCCCTGGACAACGGCAGCAAGCTGAGGAACCGCATCGCCGGGCAGTGCCGGACGGCCACCGGCGGCCGTGATCCGAACTTCGTCTCCGTCGACTTCCACCGCGTGTCGGACGGAAGCGGCCACACCCCCGCTTCGATCGTCGCGGAGCTCAACTCGGTCCGCTGAGACGTACCCCCGCACGCCGAAGCGGCCCTCCACGACGTGGAGGGCCGCTCCCGGTCCCTGCGCTACTTCACTACCGCACTACGGCGTTACCTTCAGCAGATTGTTCGCGGTGCCGGAGGACGGGTTCTTGATCGCACCCTTCGTCGCGGCTCCGGTCAGCGCGGCAGCCGTGTCGGCGGGCGTCGCCGACGGGTGGGCCGCCAGGTAGAGCGCCGCGGCGCCCGCCACGTGCGGAGCGGCCATCGACGTTCCGGAGATCGTCTTGACGGCGGTGTCGCTGTCCTTCCAGGCCGACGTGATCTCCGAGCCGGGGGCGTACAGGTCCACCACCGAGCCGAAGTTCGAGAAGTCGGACTGCTGGTCACCCTCGGTGCTGGATGCGACCGTGAGGGCCTCGGGCACCCGGGAGGGCGAGCCCTGGCCGGCGTCGGAGGACTCGTTTCCGGCCGCCACCGAGAAGGTCACGCCGGAGGCGACGGCCCGCTTGACGGCCGCGTCCAGCGCCTCGTCGGCGCCGCCGCCGAGGCTCATGTTGGCCACCGACGGCCCGGAGTGGTTCTTCGTCACCCAGTCGATGCCCGCCACGACCTGCTCGGTGGTGCCGGACCCGTTGTCGTCCAGCACCCTCACCGCGACGACCTTGGCCTTCTTGGCGACGCCGTGGGAGGTGCCGGCGATGGTGCCCGCCACATGGGTCCCGTGGCCGTTGCCGTCGTCAGCGGTGTCGTCGTTGTCGATCGCGTCGAACCCGTGGGCGGCCCGGCCGCCGAAGTCCTTGTGCGAAATCCTGACGCCCGTGTCGATGACGTACGCCGTCACCCCCTCGCCGCCGCCGTCCGGGTACGTGTACTTCTGGTCGCCGGCCGTGGCCGCCTGGTCGATCCGGTCCAGGCCCCAGGACGGGGGCTTCTCCTGCGTCTCGTTGATGCGGAAGCGCTTGTTCTGTACGACCGTGCCGACGGCCGGGTCCGCGGCCAGCCGCTTCGCCTCCTTGACCGTCATTCCGGATGCCGAGAAGCCGTTGACCTGGGAGCCGTAGGAGCGCTCCAGCTTGCCGCCGTACTTCTTCGCCAAGTCCTCCTTGTTCGCGGATGCGTCGAGGATGACGACGAAGCTGCCGTCCACGGCGTCCGCTACGCCGAGTCCGTGCACAGTCCCTTCGGCCGGTGTGGCCGCCCCGGCGAGGGGGCTCGCAAACAGGGCCGCAGCGGCCGCAGTTGCGGCACTCGCGGCTATGGCCGCGTTGCGAAGGGCTTTGGATCGCTTGTGAGTTGCCATGTAGAGGGTTCTCCTCGTGTTGACGTGTGGGGCGTCAAACCTTTTGGAGAACCCTGTTCCGATTGACAGGAGCAAATCAAGAGCGAACCAGGGGTAAGGGCTTCTTCAACAAGGTTTCTTAATGGGCTCTCCGCACCGCCTCCATCTCGCACACATGTCCTTGGGAACTCCTGCACGGAATGGACACATGATCGTTTCGATGGCGGGAGGCGGCGTGGTCCGCGTGTTTGGCGGGGGCCTGACGGGTTAGGTGTCCGTTACCGGGAAATCCCGTGAGGAGCGTGAACCGTCATGGGTGGAGACAAGCGCCGGATGCCGGACAAGGGCCGCGAAGAGCAGATCCGCGGGCGGTCGCCGGAGCCGGACCAGCTGAAGACGGGCGGCCGGCCGCGCAGTCCCGACGAGATCGCGCACGAGCGCGGCCGCGAGGACGCGACGCTGCGTGACGTGATGCACGACCTGAGTGAGGGGGACCTGGACGACATGCGCGACGACCGCTGATGCGGGCCCTCCCGCTCCCTCGCCGGTGAGCCGGCCGATGGCCCGGCGATGACGCCGGGTGGTGGGTCACGATGACGCCGGGTGATGGGGCGGGCAGCTCGCCTACGCGGCGATCCCGGCCGCGTACGCGGTCAGGCCGTCCCCGGTCGCCCCGGCCCAGCCGACGTAGCCGTCCGGGCGGATCAGGAACAGCCCGTCCCCGTAGGCCTCGTACGAGGGGATGCGGACGGTACGGACGACCGCGAGCCCGGGACGTCCGGACAGGTCGGGCAGGTCCGCCGGCTCGGAGCCGGAGCCGACGGCCAGCAGAGTCCAGTGCGTGCCCTGGAACGCGTCGAAGAGCCGGAGGCCGCCGCGCACCCCGTCCGGTGCGCGGTCACCCGCCCGGAGGGCTTGGTCGGCCAAGCCGTCGCGGGTCTCGACCGCGAGGGCCGAGTCCCGGTAGCCGATGCCGAGCTGCCGGGTGGCTTCGCCGCGCCGGACCTCGCCGCGGTGGATGCGGGTGGACAGGCCGAGCATCTCGGCGGCTACCGGCAGCCGCTCCTCCTCGTAGGAGTCGAGCAGCGTCGCGCGGGCTCCCTCGCGCAGCACGGCGGCCAGCTTCCAGCCCAGGTTGTACGCGTCCTGCACGCTGGTGTTGAGGCCCTGCCCGCCGGCGGGCGAGTGCACGTGCGCACTGTCGCCGGCGAGGAAGATCCGGCCGTCCCGGAACCGGTCGGCCATCGCGGCCCGCGGCCGGAAGTCCGAGGCCCAGCGCACCTCCTTCACGTCCTCGGGCGCGAGGTGCGAGCGGGCACCGATCACCTTGCGGATCCCGTCGAGCGAGAGGTCCGGCTCGGTGCCCTCCGGGAACTGGGCCACCACCTGGAACTCCTCGGTCGCGGCCAGGGGCCAGATCGCGAGATAGCCCCCGCCCCCGGCCGGCGGGAAGACGTGCATGTGGTCGCGGTCGAGGCCCTCGATCCGAACGTCCGCGACCAGCATCGGGTTCGGGTCGACCGTCTCGCCGGTCATGCCGATGCCCAGGGCCCGCCGCACGGTGGACCGGCCGCCGTCCGCCGCCACGGCGTACCGTGCGCGGACGGGCGGCCCGGAGACGAAGGCGGCCGTCACCCCCTCCGCGTCCTGCTCGATGCCGGCCAGCTCGCGGCCGAAGGCGATGTCGCCGCCCAGCTCCGCGAGCCGCGCGGCGAGGATCTCCTGCGTACGCCATTGCGGCACCATCCAGGGCTCGGCATAGGGGGCGCCCTCGTCCGGTACCGCCGCGTCGAACATCCGGTGCTCGCCGGTGGGGACGCCGTCCTCCCAGATCACCCCGACCGGGTACGAGCCTCCGGCCGCCCGGATCGCGTCGTGCACGCCGAGGTCGTCGAGGACCTCCAGCGTGCGGGGCTGCAGCCCCTTGCCGCGCGATCCCGGGAAGAGGGATCCGGACCGCTCGACGACGAGGGCGGCGACTCCGCGCCGGGCGAGGTCGATGGCGAGCGCGAGCCCGGTGGGGCCGGCTCCGACGATGAGCACGTCGGTGTGGTGGTCGGTGGCATGCGTGTTCACGACATTCTCCTTAACGATGTTAAGTACTGCGCCTCCACAGCATGCATTTAACGGTGTTAAGCTGTCAACCGTGGCAACCCGGAAACCCCCCAAGCTGGACAAGAAGCAGGCCGTCGACACCGCGCTGCGGCTGCTGAACGAGGTGGGCCTCGACGGACTGACCCTGCGCGCGATCGCCAAGGAGCTGGACGTCCAGGCGCCGGCCCTCTACTGGCACTTCAAGAACAAGCAGGAACTCCTCGACGAGATGGCGACCGAGATGTACCGGCGGATGGTCGCCGGGCAGCGGATCGCCCCCGGGGCCACGTGGCAGGACCGGCTGATGGCCTTCAACCAGGGCCTGCGGACCGCCCTGCTCGGCTACCGCGACGGCGCCAAGGTCTACAGCGGCTCCCGCTTCACCGGCACCGAGCACGCGGTCCAGCTGGAGGAGAACCTTCGCGCCTTCGGCGAAGCGGGCTTCGAGCCCGCCCAGGCCGTACGCGCCCTCACCACGGCCTACTACTTCACCCTGGGCTTCGTCACCGAGGAACAGGGGGTCGAACCCCTGCCGGGTGACCGTCGCGACGGTTACGACGTCGACGAACGCGCCACGCGCATGACGGACTTCCCCCTGGCGGCCGCCGCCGGAGTCGAACTCTTCCAGGACTTCGGCACGGGGTTCGAGGAGAGCCTGCGCCTGCTCGTCGCGGGCATCGAGGCGCGCTACGGCATCGCTTGAGCGCTCGTCAGGGGCAGCGCCGCCCGCACACCGGGCCGTCCCGGCGCTCACGCGCCCGTCGGCTCGTCGTACGGACGGATCCACATCGCCGCGGCGCCACGCTCCCACGGGGTCCGGCGTAGGCTTCGCCCCATGGAGCGGCGGGGGGCGGAACACATGACGGCGGAGACGGCACGGACCTGGGGGGCGACCCTCGATTCGGTCGTGGTGTACGCACAGGGCGCGCTCTGCCGCCGCCTGGCCCGGGGCAGCGTGCCGCCCGACGGCCGGGTACGGGTGACGGGACTGCCCCGCTCGCTGGATCCTGGCTCGCTGCGCGCGCGTGTCCTCGGCGCTCCCGGGGTGCGCGTCACCGAGGCCCGGGTGGAGGTCGAGACCGAACCGCTCGGCGCGGGCGCGCCGGACGGGCTGCGGCGCGAGGTCGAGCGGCTGGGCGAGGCGTACGCGGCGGCGCGGGCCCGCCGTGACCGACAGCTCAGCCTGATCGAGGAGGTCAGGGCCCTTCACCCGGTGCCGCCTCCCCGCAAGCGCGACGACCCGCACCGCCGCACCCCGGTCGACGCGTGGCTCGAGCTGGCCGACTTCGTCGACGAGCGGCTGACCGGACTGCACGCCCGCCTCGTCGAGCTGGAGGACGCAGTGCGCGGGGCCGAGCACGGGCTCACCGTCGCCGCCGACCGGCTCGCCCGCGCCTCCACCGACGCACCGTCGGTGCACGTGGAGAGCACGGTCTGCGCGGTCCTGACCCTCGACGGCGCCGGTGAGGACGAGGTGGAACTGGAGCTGGAGTACGGGGTGCCGGGCGCCGTCTGGGTGCCGACCTACCGGCTCACTCACCGTCAGGGCGACGACAGCGGCCACCTGGTGCTGCGCGCCTCGGTCGCCCAGCGGACCGGCGAGGACTGGACCGGCGTGCGCATCGCCCTGGCCACCGCCGATCTGCGGCGCCGCACCGACCTGCCGAAGCTGCGCTCGATCCGGATCGGACGCCGTCAGCCCGCCCCCGCGCCCTCCGGCTGGCGCGAGCCTCCCGCGGGGCTCGCCGGCCTGTTCGCCGGGTACGAGG
>NZ_JARAYQ010000342.1:0-7033 GCF_033794505.1 Streptomyces sp. MB09-01
GGGGACCGGGGCGGCGCGGGGACCGGCCCGTCAGCCGAACCCGTGGGCGCCGAGCTGGGCGTAGCGCGCCGACAGTTCGGCCATGTCGCGCTCGACTCCCTCCCGCAGCCAGCTCCCGTACATTCCGGCGGCCTCGGCCCCCTCCAGGGCCCCGCCCGCGATCCCGGCGGTCAGCGAGCCCGCCGTCCAGCCAGACAGCAGGGCCCGCAGCACGCCGTGCGACGACGCGGGGTCCAGGAGGGCTCCGGCGTCCCCGGCCACGAACCAGCCCGGACCGGCGGCCCTCGGGCACAGGCGCCAGCTGACGTCCGCCGACCGTGCCGCGCCCTCGGGCACGAGGCCCGCGAGCTCCTCCGGCGGCCCGCCGCGCGGCCTGCCCTGCTCCGGCACGAAGTCCAGCCGCATCCACTGGTACCTGCCCCGGCCCACCCGCGCGGTCCACGTCCAGCCGGTGCGCTCGGCGGTGATCGCGGGGGCCGCGTCCCGCTGCGGGCAGGACCCGGCCGCGTAGCCGTACCGGATCAGCAGCCGCGGCGAGCGCGGCGGGGCGGTCAGGCCGAGGGCGCGGCTCAGCCAGCGGGCCCGGCCCGTCGCGTCGATGACCGTACGGGTGCGCAGCGGGGCGGCGGACCCGCCCAGCCGGACTCCGGTCACCGCGCCGCCCTCGACCACCGGTTCTCCGACCCGGCAGCCGAGGCGGACCTCCGCCCCCGCTTGCCTGGCCCGGTCGAGCAGCAGCGCGTCCAGTCGCCGGCGGTCCACCTGGAAGCCGCGCCAGGGGCCGCCGCGTCCCGCCCGAACGGCTCGAACCGGGGCTCCGTGCCCCACCCGACCGTGATCCCTTCGTGCCGGGCCCCGACCGCGTCGGCGAACCCGCCGGGCAGCAGCCGGGCCAGCAGGGTCTCGGCGCCCGGGTGCAGGGCCTCCCCCGGGCGGGCCGCCGTGGGCCTGCTGCGGGGGCAGCAGCGCGGCGATCTCGTCGCCCCGGATGGTGAAGGGGAAGGCGTCGAGGTCCTTGCCGGATCCACTCGGTCGGATGGCCCTGCTCCCGCAGGAAGAGATGGCGCCCGTGGACGGAGCCGGTGGCGTCGCGGTAGTCGAGGGCGAACACGACGACGCCGAGGGGTTGTCCCCGGCGATGTCCCTGAGCCCCTCGAGGGTGGGCGGTCGGACTCCGTAGACGTAGTTCTCGACGGCCTCGATCTCGGCGAGCGCGGGGAAGGCGCCGAGGGTGCGGCCACGGCCGTCCTGAGGACGGCCGCCGAGGCGAAGGCGTGGTACAGCAGGCTCCGCGCCGGGTTCCCGGGCTCGATGCCGCGCGCGGGCAGCGTCGGTGCGAAGTCCCCGAAGCCGGGTACGGACCGGTCGAGGGCGGGGACCGGCCTGGCCAGCTCGGCGGCCAGGTCTGGCGCCGATGTCCCGGACGCCGCGGGTCACGGTGCGCAGGAGCGTCCGCCAGCCCTGGTCGGCGAGGCGGGCGCAGGCGGCCTCGACCGCTTCGGCCAGGGGTGCCGACGGCGGCGCGGCCGTGGCCTCGTACTACACGGTGAGCCCGGGAAACCCGAGCAGGAGCCCGCCGGCGGCGGCCCCCTTCATGAGATCGCGCCGGGACAGCTCCACGCCCACCGATCGCTGATTCTGGCGGCTGGCACCCGGCGGGTGCGCGAACGACGCGGGGTTGCCGCCGAACGGGCCGTCCGGCCGGCCTAGCTGGGCGGGAAGAGCTTGCGGAAGTAGGTCCAGCTGGTCTCGTTCGGTTCGCTCCACTTCTCCGGGGCGTGGGCGAATTCGGGGTGGTGGTCCGCGATGTACGCGCGGGTGCGCTCGGGGACCTGCGCGTACGCGTCGAGTTTGCGGCCCCGGCAGTGGAAGGTGAGGCCGCCGGGGCGCGCGCCCTGCTCCATCCAGGGCAGCCACGGTGACATCCGGGTCCAGGACATCGTCGAGGGGACGCTCGCCTCGTCGGTGGCCAGCACCGTGGCGGGCGCGAAGAACTGGAAGAGCTCCAGCGCCCGGTAGGTGTCGTCGGCCGACTGGGCCGGGTACTCCTCGACCGGCAGGGGCGAGGGGTAGGCGAGCGGGATCTCCAGGCTGAAGCAGACCTGGTCGCCCAGTTCGGTCAGGGGCACCGGGAACGGCCGCCACTTCTGGTTGGCCGGGTCGTTCCAGACGTGGACCACCGGCTTGCCCTCCCAGGTCTCCGCGATCTCCCGGGTCCGGGGGTCCAGGTAGAACGCGGCCTCCCTGGAGAGCAGCTGGTAGCCGCCGGTCTCCTCGTCCGCGACGAGTCGGGCGACATTGAGCCCTTCGAAGCCGAACAGGCGCCGGTAGGGCTCGCCCGGGGCCCAGGAGTGGACATCACCGGTCCACCAGAAGGTGACCTCGCCGCCGTCGAGCGAGGCGCGGGTGCGGGCGAATGCTTGCAGGAGCTCGGCGGGTGTCGCGGCTGATGTCATGCGCCCCACTCTGCTCGGTCGCGGCACGGCCGGGCAAGCGCCCGCACGGACAACCGGAGCCCCCTCCAAGGGGTTTGAGTGGCTGGTGGGGAGGGGTGGGTCCGGGGGCGGCGGCCGGGCGGCGACCGCCATGCGGATGCCAGGTTGACGACGGTCGCGCCACCGGCGACCGTGACCGCCATGGGGAAAGAACGCCGACTGCTCACACTCGTCATCTGCCTGGTCCTGGGGGGCGGACTGACCGCTGCGGTGCTGGGTGCCTCGCGAGCGGCCGGTCCGCACGGGGGGACCGCGGCCGGGCGTCCGGCGCCTTCCGACTACGTGGACATACGCGACGTTCCGCGCGTCCCGGCGGTCGCTCCGACCCCGGGTGCCGACGCGTCCACCGGATCGGTGGTGGTGGACTGCGGCCGCAACGAGCAGGGCCACTACAACGAGGACAACCTGGTGGTCTCGCCCGGCCTGCGGGCCGGCGCCCACCACACGCACGCGTACGTGGGGAACCTGTCCACGGACGCGATGTCGACCGACGCGTCCCTGGACGCGGCCGCCACGAGCTGTAGGGGCGGCGACCGGTCGACGTACTACTGGCCCGTCCTGCGGCGCCTCGACCGGCCGGGCACGCGCTCCCACGAGCACTCGGCGGGGCACGGGAACACGGGCGGGATCCTGCCGGAGGCCTCGGTCCTGGTGGAGTTCCGCGGCAGCCCGGTGAGCAAGGTGGTGGCCATGCCGCGCTTCCTGCGCGGGATCACGGGCGACGCCGTCGCGTACACGGCGGCCGACGACGACGACGTACGGGCCCGCTGGGGGTGTTCCGGATCCCCGGACCGGTCCACCACCCGCTACCCGCGCTGCCCCGGGGACGAACGGGTCACCCGCACCCTGGTCTTCCCGAGCTGCTGGAACGGCATCGACACCGCCGGCGCCGGCCACCGCTCGCACCTGCGCTTCCCCGGCACGAACGGCGTCTGCCCCACGGACTTCTTCCCCGTGCCCGAACTGCGCGTCTCCCTCGCCTACGACGTGCCCGCGGGGGTGCCCGTGGCGCTCGACTCCTTCCCCGAGCAGCGGCACAGTCCGAAGACGGACCACGCGATGTTCGTCAACGCGATGACGGACCGGCAGATGGCTGCGGTCGTCGACTGCCTCAACGAGGGCCGCGCCTGCCGGACCTGAGTGACGCAGGTCACGTGAACCGGACGGGCCCCGGCGGCGTGTTCCGACCGCACCACCTGAGCGAGGAAGACGGAGAGGGTGAGATGGCCGGACCACTGTGGCCCCGCACTCGGCGGGGCTCGACCGATGAGGCACTGATCAAGTCGGTGTACGAGGAGCACGGTCACGCCCTGCTCGCGTACGCCACCCGGCTGACCGGGGACCGGGCCGCCGCCGAGGATGTCGTCCAGGAGACGCTCATCCGCGCCTGGCGCCATTCCGAAGTCCTGGTCAACGGGAAGGGTTCGGTGCGCGGCTGGCTGCTCACCGTGGCCCGCAACATCATCACCGACCGCTACCGGGCCAAGGCCGCACGGCCGCCGGAGGTCTCCGGGGCCTCGGCCACTCCCCCGGTCGAGGCGGACCACGCCGACGCGGTGGTGGACAGCATGACGGTCCTGGGGGCCCTCGACCAGCTGTCGCCGGAACACCGTGACGTGCTCAAGGAGTTGTACTACCGGCAGCTCAGCGTGGCGGAGGCGGCAGACGCCCTCGGCATCCCGGCGGGGACGGTCAAGTCGCGTTCGCACTACGCGCTCAAGGCCCTGCGCGACGTCTTCAGGGACCAGCGTTCCAGGGACAGCGGCTTCAGAGATGGCAAACGACCGGGCGGGCCGCCCCAGCGGCCGGCCGGACTGCGTGAGGTGGTGGCATGAACCGGCAGCGGCACGAGGAGCAACTGCTCGGCCCGTACGTGCTCGGCGTCCTGGACGACGAGGAAGTCCGCCGGATCGAGGAACACATGAGCGGCTGCGTGCACTGCCGGGAGGAGGTGGCCGCGTTGCGCGAGATGGAAGCGGCACTGGGCGAGGTGCCCGAGGAGGCGTTCCTCGACGGGCCGCCACAGGGCGGGGACCTGCTGCTCCAGCGCACCCTGCGGCAGATGCGCGGCGAGCGGGCCGGTACCGAGCGCCGGCGCGCGGGGCTCGCGGGACTGGCCGTGGCGGCTTCGCTGGCCGCCGTGTTCTGGGCGGGTACCCAACTGGGCGCCGGCGATCCCGATTCCGTGGCCCTGCCCGTGCCGCCGTCCCCGACGGCCTCGGCGGATCCGTCACCGCCGCCCGCCGGGACCAAGCTGCTGTCCGCGACCGATCCGGCCACGGGCGTGCGGATGACCGTACGGATGACGCCGGCGACGAAGTGGGTGCGGTTGCACGCGGCGGTCACGGGAGTGCCGCAGGGCGAGCGGTGCCGGCTGGTCGTGGTCGCCAAGGACGGTACGCGCACGACCGCGGGCGGCTGGGTCGTGGGCGGCCAGGACAAGGGCGAGGGCAAGGGCGCGTCGCTCGACGGTTCGGCCGCGGTGGATCCGGCGAACGTCAAGGCGGTCCTCGTGGAGAACGAGGCGGGCCGGACCTTCGTGTCCGTACCGGCCTGACCGGGGTGTGACGGAGCCCGGGAGCATATCCAGCTCCCGGGCTCCTGCGTGCCACCCAATTGCGCACACCGGCACGTTTAAGAGTCGCGGATCATTCTGAGATCGACGTGTTCTGCCTTTGAACTACCGCGCCACGAGAGAGGCGCAGAGGGGACTTGAACCCCCATCCATCGATGATCGTCCACGCTCGGTCGATCCGGTGTTCGGCGGCGAATACTGAGACTGGAGCGAGAATCTGAGATTGACGGGGCCGCCTCTACCAGCTTGGGCCACCCCGGCACGCAATGCCGGGGGAGGGATTCGAACCCCCAACTGACACCCCTGTTTCAGCTTCAACATCAGTTTCAGCTTGCGCTCTCGCGCACCCCCTGCAGACGTACAGGGGGAGATTTCGGGGCTACCCGAACAGGTAGCCGAACACCGCGTCCCCGACCCGCTGGTCGGTGACCTCGGCGCTGTTGGCCTCCTCGCGGGCGAACTTGACGGCCTGCTGGAGCTTCTCCACGCGGTCGAGCAGCTCGTTGACCCGGCGGGCGGGCAGTGCTCCGGAGAACTTCACGGTCGTCCAGTAGCCGACCGGGACGTCCTCGTAGTAGACCTCGACCTGCGCCGGGTGCTTCTCGGTGGCCTCGGCCTTGACGTGGTTGCGCGGCACCTTCTTGGTGCGGATCGTGCGCACCGGGTCCGTCTTCCAGGAGTCCGTCGACGGGTCGAGGTTCCAGGACTCGGAGGCGTCCAGCACCGGCAGCTTCCGAACGAAGGTGTGCATGTCCGTCAGCTGCTTCTCGAGGAAGAGCAGGTACGGCACGGGCACCTGCGCCAGCAGGACCGTTCCGTCCACGACGACGTCGGCCGCGGCGGTGCGGTTCGCCCAGTCCTTGGTGGCCGTCACGTCGAACAGCCGCGTCAGGGTCCCCGCGGTGGCCCGCAGCACGTCCTCCGCCTTGACCTGCACCCGCGTGGACTCGGGCGGCAGTTGCTCGCCCTCCTCATCCTTGGGCTGGTAGGTCCGGGAGATGCCGGCCAGCAGGGCGGGCTTCTGGACGTCGTGGTGAGCCTGCGTGAGCTCCTGGAGGGACTTGGACTTGACGCCCTTTTCCACTGCGATGATCTGATTCAGCTTCGGCACGCGATCAACCTATCAGCCGGTTGTCCGATCATTCACCGGGATTTCCGGCACCCCGGCCCGGTCGAGCAGACGGCGCATGTCCTCTGCGGGGAGCGCCGGGTTGGCCGCGGCGGCCGCCGCCGCGTCCCGGTCGGGACCGGCGAGCAGTTCGCGGATCCGGGCCACGGGGAGCCGCGGGTCCCGGCCGGCCGCCGCGCACGTCTCCGGGTCCCGGCTGAGCCGGTCCAGGAGCTCCGGCTCCAGACCGGGGTCGCGCAGGGCAAGACGCCGGCCCCTCGGGTCCGGGGAGTCGCCGAAGCGCGCGGCGAGCCCGGCCGCGGGGAAGCCCGGCCGGGTGACCAGCATGCCCACGGCGCGGTGGGTGCCGTTCAGGTAGAGGTCGAGGAGCAGCTCGGGCGGCGGTTCCGGGTGGAACTCGGCGAGCAGCAGCCGTACGGCGAAGTCCTCGTCCCGCGCGAGCAGTTCGACGGAGTCGGCCGGCAGGCCTGGGCAGACCGCGGCGCTGCGGCGCAGCCAGGTGTGCGAGGACCGGGCGCACCGCCGCAGGAACGCGGCGTCCTCACGGCGCTCCCACACCCAGTCGAGGGTGGGCAGCCGGTCCTCGGCGTCCACGGTGTAGTCGACGGCGGCGCGCTCGGACTCGCTCAGTTCGGGGCGGGCGGAGACCTGGAGCCGGACCCGCGGGTGGGGGTCGACGCCCTGTCCTTTAACCACTTCCCGGACCCCAGAAAAAGGCCAAAATCTCGTATTCCCTTTTCTCCTTTAAAAAAAAAAACAAGAAATATGGAATACACTGACGTGTGAACTGCGACACAATGACGGCGACTTAGTGTGTGTAAAGACGGAGGTGCT
>NZ_JARAYQ010000343.1:0-7024 GCF_033794505.1 Streptomyces sp. MB09-01
CGCCGCCCCCTGTGCATCTGCCGCCGCCGGGCCTAATATGACGGCCCGTCAGATAGGCCCCCGGCCCGCCGCCGGGAGGTGCCCCCAGGAGGAGCCAGACGATGGATGCCGCCTTCACCGCGGAGCAGGCCGAGATACGCCGTACCCTGCGCGAGATCCTGGGCAAACGCTGCGGCCCCGACGAGGTCAAGGCCGCCGTCCGCACCGCCGCCGGACACGACCGCGAGCTGTGGCAGCAGCTCGCCGAGCGGCTCGGGCTGCCCGGCCTCGCCGTCGCCGAGGAGTACGGCGGCGTCGGCTGCGCCCCCGCCGACCTGGCCCTGGCCTGCGAGGAGACCGGGCGGGCGCTGCTGCCCTCGCCGCTGCTGGCCACCGCCGTGCTCTGCGCGCCCCTGATCACGGCCCTCGGCACCGACGCCCAGCGCTCCGCGCTGCTCCCGCCGCTGGCGGCCGGCGGGCTGACCGCCGCCCTCGCCGTCCCGGGCCCGGCGCTGGCCACGGCGCTCGCGCTGACCGGCGACGACAGCGCCGGGCAGTGGTCCGGCGGCGGCCGTGCGGGCGGGGTCCAGGCCCGCGCCGACGCCGTGGGCGGCGGCTGGCGGCTCTACGGAGAGGCCGCCCAGGTGCTCGACGGCCACAGCGCCCCGCTGCTGCTGGTCGCCGCGCACGCCGGGGGATTCGCCCGCAGCCGTACGCTGCTGTTCGTCGTACGGGAGGGCGCGCCCGGGCTCGTACGGTCCAGGCAGGCCGTACTGGACGAGACCCGCCCGCAGGCCAGGATCCAACTGCGCGACGTCCCCGCCGAGTTGCTCGGCGACGAGGAGGGCGACGTGCCGGGCGCCCTCGCCGCCACCGGGCGGACCGCCTCCGCCGTGCTCGCCGTCGAGGCGGTCGGCGCGGCCGGACTGGCGCTCGCCCGCACCGTCGAGTACGTACGCCAGCGCGAGCAGTTCGGCCGGGCGATCGGCTCCTTCCAGGCCGTCAAGCACCGGCTCGCCGACCTCTACGTACAGGTGCAGGCCGCCCGCTCGGCGGCCTACTACGCCGCCTGGGACCCGGACCAGGGCGGCCTCGCCCTCGCCCAGGCGCTCGAAGCCCTGCGGGTGACCGCCGGCGAGGCGATCCAGCTGCACGGCGGCATCGGCTTCACCTGGGAACACGACGCGCACCTCTACTTCAAGCGGGCCGCGGCCGACGAGCTGCTCTTCGGACCCGTCCACCGGCTGCGGGCGCACGCCGCGGACCGCGCGGGCCTGTTCGCCGCTCCGGCCGCCGCTCCGGCCGCCGCCCCTGCCGCGCCCACGGCGACCGCGGCCCCGGCTCCCGCCGCGGCTGCGCCCGACGTCCCGCCCGCCCAAGAGAAGGTGGCCGTCTGATGGCTCGCGTGGCTCCCGGCGTCAAGCTGATGCAGAAGGTCTCCTCGACCAGGCTCTTCGCCAAGATCGCACCGCACTTCATCCCCGCCCTGGACAAGGCGGTGCACAAGCTCACCCGCGGCAAGGTCATGCTCAGCGCCCAGATGCTGCCGGGCGTGATCCTCACCGCCAAGGGCGCCAAGACGGGCGAGCCGCGCACCACCCCGCTCGCCTGCATGCCGGAGAACGGCGGCACGAGCTGGGTCCTGATCGGCTCCAACTTCGGCCGGCCCGGGCACCCGGCATGGACCGGGAATCTGCTCAAGCACCCGGACGCGGACGTGAGTTGGCAAGGCCGGGACATCCCCGTACGGGCCCGGCTGCTGGCGGGGGAGGAACGCGCTGCGGCGTGGCAGGCGGTGCTGGGGTTCTGGCCGCCGTACGCGACGTACCAGGCGCGCATCGAGCGCGAGATCCGGTTGTTCCGCCTGGAGCGTCGCTGATCTCAGGCGGTCGTGCACGCCGGCAGGGGAGCCGCAGGGCGGCGGACCCCGGAAGGGATCCGCCGTTACTTGGTGGGCTTCTTGCCCGTGATGCCGAGGTGGACGAGCAGCGCCAGGTTCGGCTTGAGCTCGGCCTGCTTGACGCCCCAGGTCTGGAAGCCCTTCTGGTGCGAGGCGACCGCGGCCAGCATCGCGACCAGCGAACCGGCCATCGCCGCGGGACTGACGTCCTTGTCGACCTTGCCCTTGCCCTGGAGCTCCTTCATCGACTCCGTCAGGGAGTTGGTGACCGAGTTCAGGATCTTCATGCGGATCTTGTAGAAGCGCTTGTCGCCCTCGGCCGCACCGAGGTCGACGACACGCAGGATCGCGTCGTTGCGGCGCCAGAACTCCAGGAAGCCCTCGACGAGTTCCTCGGCGGCGGCCCAACCGGACTTGCCGACCCAGGTCCGGCCCTCGACGAGCGACGTCAACTGCGCGCCCTCGGTGGCCATTTGCTCGGCGATCTCCAGGACGGCGCCCTCGACGTCCGGGAAGTACTGGTAGAAGGTCGCGGGGGAGGTACCGGCCTTGCGGGCGACGTCGATCACTTTGACGTCGCGGTACGGCGAGGAGCTGAGCATCTCGCTGAGGCAGTCGAGCAGCTTCTGCCGCGTCGCCTGGCCGCGCCGGCCGGCGACACGCCCGTCGACGGTGCGTACTTGTCCTGTCATGCCGTCAGCTTACCGAGGGGTGATCGGCGCGCTATTCGGCCGCCTGCAAATGGGGTTACGGGGTCCCTGGCCTGGGCGGGAGGCGGTCCGCGGGGTCTCGGAGGCGGATTTCCGGCCGGGCGCGCCCCCGGTACGCCCCGTAGTCGCAGGCCGGGCGTGTCGCCCGGTTCCGCAAGGTTTCCCCCGAATAGTCTTATCAACAGGCTGTGGACAAGTTTTCGGACGGATCATGGCTGAGAGAGGTGAGAGGGTACACACCCCCGCACAACGGAAGGAACCGGGCCCATGGCCGCATTCGCGGAAGGCGCACCCTGCTGGGTGGACGCCTCGCTTCCGGACGTCGAGGCGGGCAAGCGCTTCTACGGCGAGCTGTTCGGGTGGACCTTCGCGGACAGCGCGGGAGCCGAGTACGGCCACTACACGCAGGCCTACAGCCGCGGCCGCAACGTCGCCGCCCTCGCCCCCAAACCGGACGGCCGGATGCCCACCGTCTGGGGTGTCTACCTCTACACCACCGACGCCTACGCCTGCGCCCAGCGCATCCGCGCCGCGGGCGGCCAGATGGTGATGGACCCGATGCCGGTGGGCCCGTACGGCACCGCCGCGATGGCCGCCGACCCCGGCGGAGCCGTCTTCGGCCTGTGGCAGCCCGGCACCCACCACGGCTTCGAGGCCCAGCAGGAGCCGTACGCGTACTGCTGGGCCGAGGTCTACACGCGCGCCCGCGACGCCGTCGACGTCTTCTACGCCAAGGTCTTCGGCTACGTACCGCAGGACCAGGACGACGCCGGCGTCGAGTACCGCATCTGGTCCCCGCCCGGCAGCGCCCCCGGTACGAACACCGCGGTCCTCGGGCGCAGCCTGATCACCGACGCCTTCCCGGAGATCATGCCCGCGCACTTCCTCGTCTACTTCGCCGTCCCGGACTGCGACCAGTCCGTGGCCACCGCGCGGCGGCTCGGCGGCCGGGTCACCGCCGATCCCTTCGACACCCCCTACGGCCGGATCGCGGTCGTCGCCGACAATCAGGGGGCCGTCTTCGGGCTCCTCTCGGAACCCCGCACCAAGGCGGGCGGTTAGCCGCCAGGGACGGGTCGCCGGACGGTTCGCCGGGCAGATCACACCGCGCTGCTCGACGTGCCGGGGCCGGACCCGGCCCGGGCCTGACAGAATCGGGGTTGCGCGACCCGGGCGGCGCCCGGAGTGAGACGCTGCACGGGGCCCAGGGCCCCGTGCCGGTGGAAGCGGGCCCGGCGAGGGCCCGTACGGGGAGGTGTGGAGGCGAGTGGTGGAGCAGCTGACGCAGCACGACCCGAGACGGATCGGCCCCTTCGAGGTGCTGGGACGGCTCGGCGCCGGCGGCATGGGGCTGGTCTATCTCGCGCGGTCCGCGTCCGGACGGCGGGTCGCGATCAAGACGGTGCGGACCGAGCTCGCCGAGGACCAGCTGTTCCGGGTGCGCTTCACCCGCGAGGTGGAGGCGGCCCGCGCCGTGTCCGGCTTCTATACCGCGGCCGTGGTCGACGCCGACCCGCGCGCCGCCGTGCCGTGGCTGGCCACCGCGTACGTGCCGGCGCCCTCCCTGGAGGAGATCGTCAACGAGTGCGGGCCCATGCCCGCGCAGGCCGTACGGTGGCTCGCGGCCGGCATCGCCGAGGCCCTGCAGTCCATCCACGGCGCGGGCCTCGTCCACCGCGACCTGAAGCCGTCGAACGTGCTCGTCGTCGAGGACGGCCCGCGCGTGATCGACTTCGGCATCGCCAGCGGGGTCTCCAACACCCGCCTGACCATGACGAACGTCGCCGTCGGCACCCCCGCCTACATGTCGCCCGAACAGGCGAAGGACTCCCGCAGCGTCAAGGGCGCCAGCGACGTCTTCTCGCTCGGCTCCACCCTCGTCTTCGCCGCCACCGGGCACCCGCCGTACCACGGGGCGAACCCGGTGGAGACGGTCTTCATGCTGCTGCGCGAGGGGCCCAACCTGGACGGGCTCCCCGAGGAGCTGCGGCCGCTGATCGACTCCTGCATGCAGATGGACGCCACGCAGCGGCCGACCCCGGCCGACCTGCAGGCGCAGCTCGCCCCGCACCTCTTCGACGGCGGCGACGACAGCGGCACCGCCTCGGCGTGGCTGCCCGCGCGGGCCGTCGCGATGATCGAGGCCCGGCGCGCGGGCAACCGTACGCCCGCCGCCGCGGTTCCCGCGCCCGTGCCCGCCCCCGGCCCCGGCCGGGACTCCGGCTCCGGCGGCCCCGCCTCCGGGCCCGCCACGCACCGCCGCCCGCGCGGTGGCGCCGACCCGTGGGTGGACCCGCGTACCGGCCAGGCCGTCCCGCAGCGCCCGCACCACCCGCCGATGTCCCCGGCGCCCTCGGGCGAGCCGGTGCGCCTGGGCGGCTCGCCCGTGCCGATCGGACCCGGTCCCCGCGCGACCGCAGCGGCCCCGGCCGTGCACGCCTCCGCCGTCGACTCGGCGACCGGCTGGGTCCGCCCGCCCGGCGGGGCGGCGGCGGTCACCCCCTCCGCCGTGGCGGTACCGAGCCCGGGCCCGGCCCCGGACAGCGGCCGCTGTCCGAGCCCGGGCCCGGCCCCGGACAGCGGCCGCTGGCGCCCGTGGCGCTTCCGCATGTCGAACGAGGTCTGGGGCACCCCGACCGTCGCCGGCAACCTGCTCTACGTCACCTCCTTCGAGGTCCACGCGCTGGACGTGGCGAGCGGCCGCCGCCAGTTCAAGACCCGCGACGTCGCCTGGTCCATGGCGGTCTCCGACGGCCGCATCCACGCCTCCGACGGCCCCTCCCTCTACGCGCTCGACGCCTCCGACGGCTCCGAGCGGTGGCGGCTGTCCGCCGACGCCTGGGTGTACGCGCTGCGCGCCGAGCGCGGCACGGTCGTCACCGCCACCCGCGGCGGCGGCGTACAGGGCTGGGAGGCCTCCAACGGCCAGAAGCTGTGGGAGCTGACCGGCGCGCAGAGCGACTTCGAGACCCCGGAGGCGGCCCCCGTCCTCCACGACGGCACCGTCTACGTGTGGCAGGACGCCCGGCTGCGCGCGCTCGACGCCCGCAGCGGCCGCGAGTCCTGGTCGTACCCGGTCGGCGACGCGGCCTCCTGCGGGAACGTGCCCGTCCGGGTCACCCCCGCCCCCGACGGCAACGTCTACATCGCGGCCGGCACCCGGGTGCTCTCCGTGGACCGGGCCTCGGGCCGGGTGCGGTGGCACTTCGAGGCCCCCGCGGTCTTCCTGGCCGCCCCGGCCTTCGCGCCGGGCGCCGCCGTCACCGGCGGCGGGGTCTACCTCGCGGACTACCTGGGCACCGTCTACGCCCTCGACGCGGCCACCGGGCACGACCGCTGGCGGATCGCGACCGAGGCCCGGCAGTCCTCGGACCCGGTGCTGGTCGCGAACGGCAACGTGCACCTGGGGGCGGGCAGCGCGCTCTACACGCTCGACGCCGTCACCGGCACCCCGAAGTGGCGTTTCGCGGCGGGCGGCGAGATCACCGGCCTGCCCGCGGTCGCGGACGGCCGGGTGCACTTCGGCTCCGCCGACCACTGCCTCTACACCCTGGACGCGGCGGGCGGCCAGCTCCGCTGGAAGCTGGCCACGGGCGGCGAGATCACGGGCGCGCCGGTGGCGGAGGCGGGCGTGGTGTACGCGTGCAGCAAGGACCGCTGCGTGTACGCCCTGGACGCGGCGAAGGGCACGGGCACCCGTACGAGCGGCTGAGCGCTTCCGGCCCCGCCGAGTAGCGCACCGCACCGGGAGTGACAGGATGGACCCCATGAGCAACGTCTACTTCGACATCACCATCAACGGCGCCCCCGCCGGCCGCATCGTCTTCAACCTCTTCGACGAGGTCGTCCCGAAGACGGCGCGCAACTTCCGTGAGCTGGCCACCGGCCAGAACGGCTACGGCTACGCCGGCTCGGGCTTCCACCGCGTCATCCCCCAGTTCATGCTGCAGGGCGGTGACTTCACCAACCACAACGGCACCGGCGGCAAGTCCATCTACGGCGAGAAGTTCGAGGACGAGAACTTCCAGCTGAAGCACGACCGCCCGTACCTGCTGTCGATGGCGAACGCCGGCAAGAACACCAACGGCTCGCAGTTCTTCATCACCACCGTCGTCACCTCGTGGCTCGACGGGAAGCACGTCGTCTTCGGCGAGGTCGTCGAGGGCAAGGAGCTCGTGGACCAGATCGAGGCCCTGGGCTCCCAGTCCGGCGCCCCCAAGGGCAAGGTCGAGATCGCGGCCTCCGGCGTCGTCGACGCCGCCTGATCCCACCCGCCTCTCCGGCCGGTCGGCCCCGCCCCCACCCGGGGGCCGGGGCCGCCGCCATTTCCACGCCGTTCGGGCCCGTGAGGTACGTCGCCCGCCCTACGCGTGGTCCCGGGGCGGGGCCGGTGGCCACGGCTCGTTCGCCGGGGCGGCCGGGTACGGCTCCGGGG
>NZ_JARAYQ010000344.1:0-7011 GCF_033794505.1 Streptomyces sp. MB09-01
CTCGGGGGCGTCCGAGGGGGCCTCGGCGGGCGCCTCGGTGGGGCCGGTGGTGTCGGTGGAATCCGCCGGGGCGTCCGAGCCCTGGGGGCCGCTGCCCTGCGGGGGCACGCCGCCACCGCCGTCGGGGCCACCGCCGTTGTCGTCCGGGCCCCCGGAATCCGGGTCGGCGTCCGGGTCCGGGTTCCGGTCGGGCTCCGGGTCGGGCTCGGGCTCCTCGTCGGGGAACTGGTCGAGGATCTCGTCCAGCTTGTCCTCGTCCAGGCCCGGCGCGTCGAAGGGATTGCGGCGCCGCCGGTGGGGGAGCGCCAGCAGCGCGGCTTGCCGGACGTCCTCCTTCAGCACGGTGGTCCGGCCGGCCCAGGCGGCCAGCGCGGTCGCGGTGCGCGCCATGACGATGTCGGCGCGCATGCCGTCGACCTCGAAGCCGGCGCAGGTGGCCGCGATCTGCAGCAGCGCCGTGTCCCCGAGCACGACCTGCGGGAGCAGCGCCCGCGCGGCCACCACCCGGGCGCGGACCTCGTTCTCGTCCCCGGCCCAGCGGGCGGCGAAGACCGCGGGATCGTCCTCGTACGCGAGCCGGCGGCGCACCACCTCCACCCGCTGGGCGGGTTCGCGGGAGGCGGCGACCTCGACGGTCAGCCCGAAGCGGTCGAGCAGCTGCGGGCGGAGCTCGCCCTCCTCGGGGTTCATCGTGCCGACGAGCAGGAAGCGGGCGGCGTGCCGGACGGAGACGCCCTCGCGCTCCACGTACGAGGCGCCCATGGCGGCGGCGTCCAGGAGCAGGTCGATCAGGTGGTCGTGGAGGAGGTTGACCTCGTCGACGTAGAGGATCCCGCGGTGGGCGTCGGCGAGCAGGCCGGGCTCGAAGGCCTTCACGCCCTCGGCGAGGGCCCGTTCGATGTCGAGGGCGCCGACCAGGCGGTCCTCGGAGGCGCCGACGGGCAGCTCCACCATGCGGGCGGGCCGGGCGCTGCCGGGACCGGACTCGTGCGGGCCGTCGGGGCAGGCCGGGTCCGGCGCGGCCGGCGCGCACGAGAACCGGCAGCCGGGCACGACGTCGACCTGCGGCAGCAGGGTCGACAGCGCGCGCACGGCGGTCGACTTGGCGGTTCCCTTCTCGCCGCGCACCAGCACCCCGCCGACCGCCGGGCTCACGGCGTTGAGCAGGAGCGCCAGCCGCAGGTCGGACTGGCCGACCACTGCGGTGAACGGGTAGGGCGTGCTCATGCGGTGCCTCTCTCTGTGCGTACGTTTGCGGTCGGCATGAGGGTTGCCGCTGCGCGGAACTCTCCCCGCCCCGCCCTTTCACCGTTTCCCGGGGCTCCGCCCCGGACCCTGCGCCGCGAACGCCGGCGGGGCCGAACGTGCAGGGCCGCCCCCGTCACGGGGCGCCCGGCGGAAGGAAGGGCAGGCCCGCGGGGGCTCCGCCCTCGACGAGCCGCAGCAGCGCGTCCGTGTCCGCGTGCTGCTCGATCAGATCGCCCAGCAGGTCCAGCTGTTCCTCCCGCAAGGAGGCGAAGGACGTGTCCGGCGCCGGCACGAACCGGCGACCGGCGGCCTCCGCCACCTCCCGCAGGAAGGCGCGGCGGAAGCCGTCCGATTCCAGCGAGCCGTGCCAGTGGGTGCCCCACACCGACCCGACCCGGCAGCCGTCCAGGAAGGGCTCCCCGCCGAGGACCTCCGCCACGCCGTGGTGGATCTCGTACCCCTCGACCGGTTCCCCGAGCGCCGAGCCCACCGGCCGCGCCAGGGTCTTCTCCCGCGCGAAGCGGACCCGTACGGGAAGGAGTCCGAGGCCGTCGACCTCGCCCGCCCGTGATTCGACCTCGTCCGAGATCCGCTCGCCCAGTACCTGGAACCCCCCGCAGATGCCGAGCACCGGCCGTCCCTCGGCGGCCCGCCGCAGGAGCGCGTCCGCGAGCCCGCGTTCGCGCAGCCAGGCGAGGGCCTTCACCGTGCCGCGGGTGCCGGGTACGACGACCAGGTCCGCGTCGGCCAGTTCCTCGGCCCGGTCCACGAACCGCACCACGACCCCGGGCTCCGCCGCGAGCGCGTCGACGTCCGTGAAGTTCGACATCAGCGGCACCGCGCACACGGCGACCCGCAGCACGTCCTCGCCGACGGGAGGCGCCACCACGGACTCCCGTACCGCGCCCCGCAGGGAGACCCGCAGGCCGTCCTCCTCGTCGATGCCCAGTCCGTGCTGGAAGGGCAGCACCCCGTACGTGGCCCGTCCGGTCAGGCCGCGCAGCATCTCCATGCCCGGCTCCAGCAGCGACACGTCGCCGCGGAACTTGTTGACCACGTACCCGGCGATCAGCGACTGGTCCTCGGGGGAGAGCAGCGCCGTTGTCCCGAAGAAGGACGCGAAGACCCCGCCCCGGTCGATGTCCCCGACCACGACCACCGGGAACCGCGCGGCCCGCGCGATCCCCATGTTCACGATGTCGGTCCGGCGCAGGTTGATCTCGGCCGGACTCCCCGCCCCCTCGCAGATCACGGCGTCATACGTGCCCCGCAGCTGCTCCAGGCAGTCCGTGACGATGCCGAGCAGCTGCTCCTGCCTGCCGCCGTGGTAGCCGCGGGCGCTCATCTCGCCCACCGGCTTGCCCAGCAGCACCACCTGGCTGCTGCGGTCGCTGCCCGGCTTGAGCAGCACCGGGTTCATCAGCGCGGTCGGCTCCACACGGGCCGCCTGGGCCTGCATCGCCTGGGCGCGTCCGATCTCGGCGCCCTCCCGCGTGACGAAGGAGTTCAGCGACATGTTCTGCGCCTTGAAGGGCGCCACCTTCACGCCCTGGCGGGCCAGCCAGCGGCAGATGCCCGCCGTGACCACGCTCTTGCCGGCGTCCGACGTGGTACCCGCGACCAGCAGACCGCCGCCGCGCTTCGCGCCGCTCATCCGCGTCGCCCTCTCTGTGCCGTACGGGAGACGAGCAGCCGGGCGGCCACGCAGGCGCCCAGCGCCAGCCAGGTCACCTGCCGCGACAGCCGGACCGCCCGTTCGATGTCCGCGACCTCCACGGGCCGTCCGGCCTCGCCGTTCAGCACCGCCCGGTGCTCGACCCGGCCGCCGTACGCGAGGGTGCCGCCCAGCCGTACGCCGAGCGCCCCCGCGAAGGAGGCCTCGACGGGCCCGGCGTTCGGGCTCGGGTGCCCGGCCGCGTCCGCGCGCCAGGCCCGTACGGCTCCCCGCCGGTCGGGGCCGGCCAGTACGGCGGCGGCCGCGGTCAGCCGGGCGCCCGGCCAGCCCGCGAGGTCGTCGAGCCGGGCGGAGGCCCAGCCGTAGCGGAGGTAGCGGGGGGACTTGTGGCCGACCATCGCGTCCAGGGTGTTCACGGCGCGGAAGGCCAGCAGGCCCGGGACCCCGGCCACCGCGCCCCACACCAGGGCCCCGACCACCGCGTCGGAGGTGTTCTCGGCGACCGACTCCACGACGGCGCGGGCCATCTGCTGCCCGTCCAGGGCCTGCGGGTCGCGGCCGCACAGGTGCGGCAGCCGCTCCCGGGCCACCTCGGTGTCCCCGGCGGCGAGTGCCCCGCCGATGGCGCGGGCCTCCCGGCCCAGCGAGGTGCCGCCCACAGCGGCCCAGGTGGCGGCGGCGGTGAGGGCGATACGGGCGGCAGCGGGCCGGGAGCGCACGGCGCGGGCGCCCAGCGCGCCCACGGCGGCCGCGCCTCCGGCGCACACCAGGGTGTGTACGAGGCCGCGGGCGCGGTCGTCGCGCCACAGGGCGCGTTCGACGGCGGCGGCGGCCCGTCCGAAGGCGGCCACGGGGTGCCCTCGGCGGGGATCACCGAGGATCCGGTCGCCGATCAGGCCCGCCGTGGCGCCGTACGCGAAGACGCGATCGGCACGCATGGTGACAGGTATGTCCTCACTCAGGGTCCGCGCCCTGGTTCGACGTGTCCGGCGGCGAGAGTTCCTGGCTCCCGGGGCGCACGCGCGGCGTGCGCTCCCCGGTGACAGTGGCGGGACCGCGCCGGATTCGCACCGGACTTCCTCTCCATGCCGCCGTATTGGCTCGGGCAGTCCACCACGGGCCGAGAAGGCCCGTCAACTCGCCGTTGACCTGCGGCGCGGTAGAGGCGCGGGATGCGAAAAAGCTCCCTCCGGGACAAACCCGGAGGGAGCCTTCATGCCTGGTCGGCCGCGGGGCGGCGGATCAGGCGACGATCAGGTAGATCCCGTAGCCCACGGCGGCGGCGATGACCGCGAAGCACGCGTACGCGCCGCTGCGGGCGAGGGTGGCGGTGCCGCCCTGCTCGGTGGCGGTCTCGTGCTTGGACAGGCCCACCAGGCCCAGGGTGAAGAGGGCCACGAGGGCGACGGTGGCGAAGAGGCTGACCCCGAACACGGAGCCGAGCGCTTCCCAGTCGATCTTCATACTGCCGTTTCCTCTGTGTGTCTCTGTCGCGGTCAGACCGCGGCGGCCGGAGCCGCCGGGGTCTGCGTCGCGGCCGGGATGGTGGCCTTGAGGTCTTCGTCCATGACCGCGGCGGTGGTGCCGGCGGCGGCGGCGACGGTCGGCGGGACGGTGACCGCGGCCATCGCCGTGGTGACGACACCCGGCTCCTCGGCGCGGGCCGGCTCCACCTCGTTGACGTTGTTGTGGTCGACGACCTGGCGGCGCGAGATGAGCCAGATGGCCAGGCACGAGCCGATCAGGAAGAGCGTGACCGCGGCGATGCCGACGTCGCCGATGCGCATGACCAGCTCGGCACCGGCCGAGACCAGCGCGGCGGCCGGCAGGGTCAGGCCCCAGGCGACGAACATGCGGGTCGCGGTGGACCAGCGGACCACACCGCCCTTGCGGCCCAGGCCCGCACCCATGACCGCACCGGAGCACGAGTGGGTGGTGGAGAGCGAGAAGCCCAGGTTCGAGGAGGCGAGGATGACGGACGCGGCCGAGGTCTGGGCGGCGAAGCCCTGCTGCGGCTGCAGGTCGGTCAGACCGCTGCCCATGGTGCGGATGATGCGCCAGCCGCCGAGGTAGGTGCCCATCGCGATGGCCAGACCGGCGGAGACGATGACCCAGACCGGCGGGTTCGCGTCGGGCGCGATCGCGCCGCCGGCGATCAGGGCCAGGGTGATGATGCCCATCGTCTTCTGCGCGTCGTTGGTGCCGTGCGCGAGGGAGACGAGACCGGCCGAGGCGATCTGACCGGCGCGGTAACCCTTGGCGGAGGTCTTCTCGCCGACCTTGTTGCCCAGCTTGTAGGTGAGCTTGGCCGCCAGGTAGGCGGCGATGCCGGCCACCAGCGGGGCGGCGATCGCGGGGATGAGCACCTTGGTGACGACGACGCTGCCGTTGACCGCGCCGATGCCGGCGGAGGCGACCGCGGCACCGATCAGGCCGCCCATCAGGGCGTGCGAGGAGCTGGAGGGCAGTCCGACCAGCCAGGTGACGAGGTTCCAGAGGATCGCGCCGACCAGGGCGGCGAAGATCACCTCTGGCTGGATGCCCTCTTCGTTGACCAGTCCCTTGGAGATCGTCTTGGCGACCTCCACGGACATGAACGCGCCGACGAGGTTGAGCACGGCGGACATGGCCACCGCCGTCTTGGGCTTGAGGGCGCCGGTCGAGATGGTGGTGGCCATCGCGTTGGCCGTGTCGTGGAAACCGTTCGTGAAGTCGAACACGAGAGCGGTAATGATCACGATCCCGAGGAGAAGCGTTATGTGCTCCATTTACCCAGGCTTCTGTTTGACGTCAGTGGCTCGGCGACCGTAGGCAATCTGGATGAACGGAAGGTGAACTGACTCGGGCGGACCGGTGTACTGGCTCGGGGTGCGATCGGGACATTCGTCCTGATTCTGGGGTAGATATCTCGATAAATGCACGTCAAAGCCGGGTGAATCAGCCCCTCCGCACCGAACCGGTGGGGTGCACGATCCCCCCTCCGGGGCGTCGAATGAGACCTAGATCACTCCGTTCCCGGCGGCGTTGCGACGGCCGCCGGAGCGATCTCCTCCGGTGGCGCTCCGGTGGCCCTCCGCAGCCCCCGCCGGGACACTGGAACGGTGCGTACCGCGACAGCAACGGCAGCGGCCGTCACCACGACCCTCCTCGGCGCCGGTGTGGCCGCCGTCGTGGTCGGCCGGTACGCCGCCGACGCGGCCCTCCGTCCCGAACCGGGACGTCCGCTCCCCGGCGGGCCGCGGCTCAGCGTCCATTCCACCGCCACCGGCCGGGTCGCCCTGACCCGCTCGCTGGCCTCCCTGCGCCCCGGCATCTACGGCCTGGTCGCGCCCGGTGTGCACGCGGTCGTCGGGCCCGTGATCTCCGACGCCGACCACTACCCCGACACCGTCGTACGGCAGCTCCTCACCGTCGGCCACGGCGCCCTCCACCCCGGCACCCGGGTCACCCTCACGCCGCAGGTGTACGTCGGCGACCCGCGCACCGCCCTCGGGCTCGAACACGCCGACGTGGACGTCCCCGGAGAGCTCGGGGCGCTGCCCGCCTGGTTCGTGCCCGCCGCCCGGGACACCTGGGTGATCACCGTGCACGGGCTCGGCAGCACCCGCGAGCACCCGATGGTGGTCATGCCCTTCCTGAACCGCCACCAGCTGCCCGTCCTGGATCTGGGCTACCGCGGCGACCTCGGCGCCCCGGCCCCGCCCGACGGCCTCGGTCACCTCGGCGAATCGGAGTGGCGGGACCTGGACGCCGCCATCCGCTACGCCGTGCGCTACGGCGCCCGCCGCGTGATCCTGTACGGCTGGTCCACCGGCGCCGCCATGGCCCTGCACGCCGCCGAACGCTCGGCGCTGGCCGACCGGATCTCCGGGCTGGTGCTGGACTCGCCCGTGCTCGACTGGCACACGACCCTGCGCGGACTCGCCGCGGCCCGCCGTACCCCGGCCCTGGTGCTGCCGCTGGCCGTCCTGGCCGCCGAAAGCCGCGCGGGGCTGCGCGCCGACCGCCGGCCGCCCGGGGCGGATCCCGGAACCCTGCGCGTCCCCGTACTGCTATTCCACGGCCCGGACGACGCCCTCGCCCCCTGG
>NZ_JARAYQ010000345.1:0-6964 GCF_033794505.1 Streptomyces sp. MB09-01
GCGCTGACCTGCACCCTGGGCGTGGTGCCCGCCGGCGCCACCGTCACGGTGAGCGTCACCCTGACCGGCGTCATCGCCGGGGACCAGCCGGTGGACTGGTCGGTCACCGGCACCACGGTCCGCCCGGAGTTGTCGCTGGGGCGGGGGTCGAGCACGGTGCCGGTGACCGACCAGTCCACCGGCTGGTCCCCGGCGGTGACGCCGGTCAGGGTGACGCTCACCGTGACGGTGGCGCCGGCGGGCACCACGCCCAGGGTGCAGGTCAGCGCCGCCGCGTCACAGGTGGCTCCGGGTGTGGTGAGCGCGGTGACGCTCACGCCCAGCGGGGGCGCGACGGCCAGCCGGGTACCGGGCGAGGCCGCCGGTCCGTGGTTGACGACGTCCACGCGGACGGTGCCGGAGCCGCCGACGGTGAGCGGCGGGGCCTTTTCGGGCGCCCGCACCGCGAGGTCCACCGACTGCTGCACGCCGGGTTCCTTCTGGCGACCCGGCAGGCCGGTGACGAGCAGGTTGTGGTCGCCGGAGGCCACGTCCACCAGCTTGAGCTTCTCCGGGCTGTTGGGGGCCCGTGAGCCGCGGGCACTGAGCACCAGGCTCTTGCCGTCGGCGGTCCATGCGGCGTCGCGGGGCTGGAACGGCCCCTTGGCCGTGGGCTCCGGCAGCTCCCGGCCGCAGGCCCCCGGCACGTCGCGGGCGGAGTCGGGCAGCAGGACCCGGCAGGCACCGCCGGCCGCGGAGGCGAGCAGGATGCCGCTGCGCTCGTCGACGCGGCCGGCGCCGTTCTTGCGGTTGAAGGCGATGGTGGCGCCGTCCGGTGAGAACGCCGGGCTGTCGTCGATGACTTCGCAGGCACCGGGACAGAGGGTGGCGCTCAGGTCGCGCTGCCGGTCCAGGTGGTCCACGGGCACGGTCCAGATGTGCTTGTTGCCGCCCTTGTCGTTGATCACGAGGTTGCGGGTGAAGGCCAGTGTCGTGCCGTCGGAGGACCAGGTGGGCTGGGCGTCGCCGCCCCGGGCCTGGCCGGCGGGCGGGGCGATCTCGCCGCGGATCGCGCCGGTCGCGGCGTCCGCGATCAGGATGCGTGCGGGGCCCGCGGCACCGCCGACGCCGCCGGGCGAGGTCCGGGTGAAGGCCAGGAACCGGCCGTCGGGGGAGAACGCCGGGTCGGTGTCCCAGTCCTTGGGGCCGCGGCCCGCGAGCGGCAGGGGCGCCGCGCGGGAACCGTCGGCGTCAGCGATCCAGATCCGTTCGATCCGGCCGTCGGGCGTGTCCTCGAAGCGGGTCAGCACGATCCTGCGCCCGTCGGGCGTGTAGTTCTGCCGCTCGGTCCACGGGTCGAAGCCGGGACCCGGCCGGAACAGCGGATCCTTGGCCGGGTCGGTGTTGGTGTCGGCCGCCGGGTCCTCCTTGAGGATGGTCAGGCCGAGGTCGCGGGGGTCGGATCCGTCCATCCGGGCGTCCTGCAGGGTGACCACGTGCGGCCCGGCCGCCGAGGTCCGCTCGACCACGACGCCGCCGCCGGTCAGCGGACCGAGCCAGGTGGGCGAGCCGACCTCGCGGTCCTCGCTGAGCTCCACCTCGGGCGTGTCCGCCGAGTGCGCGGGCACCCGGAAGACGTGGTCCCAGTCGCCCTCGCAGTCACAGGTGCGGTCGGGGCTGAGGAAGAGCACACCGTTCCCGTCGGGCAGCCACGCTGCCCCGTGGGTACGCCAGTTCGCCTGGGCGCCCGCCAGCAGCGGGCCGCCGCCGCGCCCGTCGGTCCACCGCAGGCGGGGCCCGGCCGGTCCGGTGGCGGTGTAGGCGATCACGTCCCGGTTCGCCTTGTCGTCCACCGGGTTCCACACCGGTTCGGTGGCCGTGCCGTTGCCGGGGTCGGTGACGCGGGTGGCGGCGCCGCCGCCCCGCAGGGGACGTACGTAGACCTGCCGGCCGACGGCTCCGTCGCCGTCCGAGGAGTACGCCAGGCGTCCCCCCTCCGGCGAGACCGTGGGGTGCTCCTCGTTCGCGGGCGAGTCGGTCAGCCGGGTCAGGCCCGTGCCGTCGGTGCGCACCAGCCACAGGTCGCGCTGGATGCCGCCGGCCGGGGAAGGCGGGGCCGAGTCGAAGACGACCGACCGGCCGTCGGGGGTCAGCCGGGGGTTCGCCACGTCCAGGCCGCTGGTCAGGCGCCGCACCGAGCCGTCCGCGGAGCGCAGGTAGACCTGCGGGGTCCGCTCGTCGCGGCGGCCGGCGAAGACCAGCTGGTCGCCCAGTGCGGCCGGCTGGGTGTCCAGGTGGGCCGGGCCCTCGCCGAACAGCGGGGTGCTGGACGTGCCGCTCGCCACCCGGCCCAGGCTGCGGTGGCGCGTGCCGGCGTAGACGACCCGGCCGTCACCGGCGTCGGCCGCCAGGGGGCGCGCCTCGGCGTCGCCCGGGCCGGTGGCCGCCGTCACCGCGAGCAAGGGCACCAGCAGCAGCAACGGCGCGCCGGCCCTCCCCCAGCGGCGTCGACGACTGCCGGAGCCACCCGTGCGCATCACGGTCCACCTCACAGTCCGGTACAGCATTCACGTCCGACCCCGCCACGTTGCGGGCCCGGCAGGGGCGGCCGGGAGGGCCGTGCGGCCGCACCCGGGGGAAGCGGCCGGTGCGCTTTCGGGCAGCGGCGGGTGCGGCCCGCCAGGGGCGGCGGACCGCCGCCGTGTGCAGGCTCCCGCCGCCCGGTCAGATCAGCCCGTTGCGCAGGGCGTAGCCGACCGCGTGCGTGCGGTTGCGCAGGTGCAGCCGCGTGATGATCTCGTGCAGCACGTTCTTGACGGTCCGTTCGGAGTACGAGGTCTTGCGCGCGATCTCCGAGGTGTCCAGGCCCTCCGACACCAGGCGCAGCATGTCGGCCTCGCGCGAGGTCAGGGTGGACAGGGACACGGCGTGCGGGTCGAGGGTCGAACGCTGCAGGCTGCCCACGTGGTCGAGGAGTTTCGCGAGCAGGTCGCCGGGCAGCACGCCCTCGCCGTTGGCTATCGCCAGGACCAGGCGCAGGAGCCGGTCCTGGTCGGCCTCGGTGCGCCGCAGCACGGCGGTGACGCCGCATTCGATGGCGCGTTGCAGGGCGTCCCCGGATTCGAAGGTGCCGACCACGAGCCCGGTGCGGGTACCCGGGTTGTGCCGCAGCCGGTACAGCAGGGCGGCCGTCTCGTCGTCCACGCTGTCGACGGCGACGAGCGACACCTGCGCGCCGTCGGCGTCGGCGAGGTCGACGAGTTCGATCTCGCGTCGCTGGCGCAACTGGTGGACGACTCCGACGTGCAGGACCGGGTCCGGTGCGTACACGGCCACGGTGACCCGTCCGCCGGCGACGTCGGATGAGGGGGCGGGTCCGTAGTTCTCAGGCTGGGTCATGTGTCGTACCTGTTCCAGGATGCGTATGTGGGGTCACGAATGGAGAGGAATGGTCAACAGGGCTTTGTTTGGCCGCAGTTGACGAGTGTCTGTGGGGGCATCGGGGTTGCCCGGGGCGTTGCCCTCGCGTCCGTGGAAGCGGCCGGGACGGCGGCGTAGCGTCGAGGCGTGATATCCCCAGCAGCCTCTTCCAGCCCTGGCGCGCCCGGCCTCGACATCCCGCCGGTGTCGGTGACGCCGGGCGGTACCGCATCCACCAGCCTGACCGTCCGCAACGACAGCGACATCGTCGAGGCGTACCGCCTGGAGGTCGTCGGCGACTGCGCTGCCTGGGCCACGGTGGAGCCCGAGCGCGTCTCCCTCTACCCCGGCACCTCGGAAACGGTGACGATCCGTCTGGCGCCGCCCCGTTCGCCGCAGGTGCGGGCGGGGGACGTGCCGCTCGCCGTGCGCGTGCTGCCCACCGAGCACCCGGAGGCCGTTCGGGTCCCCGAGACCACCGTCCATATCGGAGCATTCCGGGAGCTTCGGGCTGAGAGCGCTCCCAGAAGGCGCCGCGGCTGGCTGCGCGGACGCTACCGACTGGCCGTGCGCAACGAGGGCAACTGCCCCGTACAGCTGGGCTTCACGCCCGCCCAGCCGGGAGAAGAGCTGAAGTTCGCCTTCGCTCCCACGGCGCTGAAGCTGGAGCCGGGGGAGTCGGCGGAGGTGGGACTGCGGGTCCGCACCGGCAAGCCGGTCTGGTTCGGGACGCCGGTGACCTGGCCGTTCACCGTGGAAGTGGCCGAAACTGAAGCCGCAGCCGGTGACAGTGCCGGAGACGGCGGTGGCGAGGTCGGCAGGGAGCGGCCGGAGGCGGAGCCGGACCCCGTCCGCGCGACGCTGGACGCGGAGTTCGTCCAGATCCCGATCTTCCCGACGTGGCTGCTCGCGGTACTGGCCGCGCTGCTCGCGCTGCTGCTCGCCTGGTTCCTGCTGGTACGTCCGGCCGTGCGCAGCACGGCCAAGGAGGCCGCCGACGAGGCGGTCCAGAAGAAGCCGACGCCCAGCGCGGACCTGAACGGGCAGACCCCGGTGACCGGCGACGGCAAGCAGCCGGGCGGCGGAGGCAAGGGGACCCAGCCCGGCGCGGGCGGAGCCGGTACGGGAACAGGGACGGATACGGGAGCCGGAGGCGGAGGCGGTACGGGATCCGGCGGGCAGCAGAGCTCGGCCACCATCGACCTGCAGACCGGCGGCGGGCAGACCAAGACCGGCACCTACACGGTGCCCGCGGGCAAGGCCTTCGGAATCACGGACGTCGTCGTCGCGAACTTCCAGGGCGACGAAGGGGTGGTCACCATCGACTTCGGAGACCGAAAGATCACCACGATCGCGCTGGAGACGTTCCGCAACCAGGACTACCACTGGGTCACCCCCATCAGCATCACCGAGAGCCAGACTGTGACCGTCCAGGTGACCTGTGCGAAGCCGGGCACCCCGGCCACCGGCCGTCAGGCGCAGGAGTGTCACGAGGTACTCAACGTGAGCGGAGTGCTGAGCGACCTCCGGTGACCGAGCGGCACGGACATCGTCGGTCAGGTTGCACGCCGGGGCAAAGGGGGCCCTTTGCCCCGGCGTCCGGAAATCGGTACTCCTGAGTAGCGAACTGACGTCCTCCTCGCTACCGCGCGCTTTCGTTTCCGCAGCGCCTGGAACGGTTAACCCCGGTACACGGGGCACCAGCTGACGAAGCGCCAAAGATGGCCTGTTTTCGACTCTCTCTTTTGGTCCGGTCAGTGCGTGGGGACTCCCACCTCAGGACGTCGGGTCGTAGCAGCTGATCGCCTGGCATATTGCGCAGAAACCTGCACCGGATGTCACCGTGCACGACACGGTGCGAAGGCCGATCCAACAGCCCTTGGCCGTGGCAATCTGCTCGCCAGCGCAAGGGTTTGGAGCGGAGGAGAGCACGTCTCGTGGGTGTCACTGTCAATCCCACCGTCAGCAGGCGCCGACTGGGTTCGGAGCTGCGCCGGCTCCGGGAGATCAGCGGTATGACGACGCAGCAGGTGGCGGCGCGCCTGCTGATTTCCCAGCCCAAGATCAGCCTGCTGGAGAACGGCCGCCGACTCATCAAGCCGCGCGACGTGCGGGATCTCTGCGGGCTGTACGGAGTCCGGGATCAGCGGCGCGTCGACCATCTGATGCAAATGGCCCGGGAATCGGGCCGGCAGGGCTGGTGGAACGCCTACGACGACATCCCGTACGGCGCCTACATCGGCCTGGAGGCCGAGGCCGCCACGATCCGTATCTACGAGCCCTTGGTGATTCCCGGCCTGCTGCAGACTCCCGCCTACGCCCGGGCGGTCATCGCAGGAACGATCCCTCATGCCAATGCCGAACAGGCCGCCACACGCCTACAGGTGCGGATGCTGCGCCAGGACCGGCTGAGCGCGCCGGGCAACCCGCTGCGCTTATGGGTCGTGCTGGACGAATCGGCGCTGCGGCGCGTGGTGGGCGGCAGCAAGGTCATGTGCGAACAGTTGGACCAGGTGACCCGCCTCAGCGCCCAGCCGCACATCACCCTTCAGGTTCTCCCTCACGGAGTGGGTGCGCACCCGGGTGTCTCGGGACAGTTCTCGCTGCTCGAGTTCGCCGATGCCGCCGATGCGACCGTGGTGTATCTGGAGAGGTTCACCAGCGACCTCTATCTGGAGAAACGATCCGACGTGCGACGCTACAGCGACATGTACGCGCACCTGCAGGCCCAGGCGTTGAGCCCGGACCGTACCCGGACCTTCATCGAGGAAGCCGTCGAGGCGCACGTGGGCACGGAGCTCCGGCCGGGCATCTGCACACTGTCCCTGTCGGACGCGTAACCGCGTTGTCGGCGCCGATCACTCGCGAGCCCCACTGAGCCCCTGGGCGGAGTGTCCAGGGGCTCAGCTGCCGAACGGCGGACCGGATCGAAGGCGGTCACGCCTGCGACGGGCTAGTCCTGTCGGGTCGTTGCACCTCGCCGGGTCCGCTTCATGGCGAAGAAGGCCGAGCCTCCGATGAAGGCCAGCGCTGCTGCAGCGGCGGCCATGATGCCGGGCTCGCTGCTGGAACCGGTCGTGGCCAGGTCCGCCGACGCCACCTTCGGCTGCCGGTCGGTGGCGGCGCTCACGTGGGCGAAGTTGACGCTCTTGGCGGTGTGGTCGGGGCGGAACTGGCCCAGAACGTCGTCGAGGCCGCCGGGCAGGAAGTCCGCCCACGGGGGCTTGCTCTGGTCGGGGCCGTCGTTACCGTGGCCGGGCGGCTTGCCGTGGTCGTCGTCGTGACCGTGGCCGGGCTTGCCGTGGTCGTCGTCGCGACCGTGATCGCCCTCGTCGCCCTCGTCGCCCTCGTCGCCCTCGTGGCCCTCGTGGCCCTCGTCGTCGTGACCGTGGTCGTGGTCGCCCGAGTCACCCTTTTCACCCTTGTCACCGCGAGGCCCCTTGGGCCCTGCGGGTCCTGCGGGTCCTGCCGGTCCGGCGGGTCCGGCGGGTCCGGCAGGCCCTGCGGGTCCTGCGGGTCCTACGGGTCCGGCCGGTCCTGCGGGGCCGGGGGAACCGCTGGGGCC
>NZ_JARAYQ010000346.1:0-6942 GCF_033794505.1 Streptomyces sp. MB09-01
GACCCCCGCCACGGAGACCCCCGCCACGGAGACCCCGGAGACGGAGACCCCGAAGACGGAGACGCCGACCACGGAAACCCCGACGACGGAGACCGAGTCGTCCCAGGAGACCGGTGAGGCCGCCGCGGAAGCAAGTTCGGCCTCGTCCGGCTGACCCTGAGCCCGGCGATATAGCTCCTCGTGCTCGTAACGATTCACACGGTGAAGTCGCCCTGCAGCTGATCAGCCCCTGCCAGCCCCTGCCAGGCCCGTCGGGCCCCAGGGGCTTCGGCCTGCCCGGCCGGGGGCGCATCTGACCTTCGGCGCAATCCGCGCCCGTGCGTGTGCGCGGCGGGTGACTCCATCCAGCCGGCAGGGCGGGTCAGCAGCACGACGAAGCGTGAGCTTCCCGTTCAACCTACGGTGCTCTGCGAAGGAGGGTGGTTTTCGGTGGTGAGGGTGACGTGGGCGGTCCATGACCAGGGCTCCTGGGGCGGATCCCAGTTCACCTCGACGTCGGTGTCGTGGAAGTCGCGCGCCAGGTCCGTCACCATCACCGCCGCTGCGGCCCGCGCGTCGCGTGGGTCGGTGTTGATCGGCACGTCCAGGCGGCCGCACAGCATTCCGCCTTCCACGGTGAGGGCACTGGTACGCCAACCCTCCGGCGTCGCCAGTAGGACGATGCCCTTCGGAATGCCGAAGACGGCCTGGTTCTTCTTCTCCTTCTTGCGTCTCACCATGCCGCTATCCAACATCGTCGGGTTCGTGGCCATGAGTTGGTGGAGGATCAACTGTCGCGGCGCGGTTGGGTGCGTGTCTTGTGGTGAGCCGGCCGGCCGTCCGCCTTGCTGGTGGCGAGGGTGCGTCCGAACTCGTAGCGGCTGGCGGGCCGTCGGCTCTTCGGGCCGAGCGGGCGGCCGGGGCCAGGTCGTGTGGATTCCGGGGCCCCGGCGGGCATGCCCGCCGTGATACCTGGCCTCCGTGCCGCAGCGACCTTGCCCACAGGTCCAAGTCCTGGCCCCTGGCACACCCGGTGGGCTGGGGAAACCCCGGCCGAGCTCGAGCCCGTTCGACGCCGGACCTCTCACGGCAAGGTGAGTACATGTGCTTGAACCCGGTGCGGCCCCGGCCGGGGCGTGAGCCCTCGCGCCGGGGACACCAGCTTGACCGCTGTGCGGCCTGCCTTGACGACCTGCGCTTTCACGCTGCGGGCCGGGTCGGGGTATTTGGCCACCGCCCGCCCGCCTGCCGGTGCCGTCGTGAGGCGGGGTGACCGGCCGTATCAGGGGGTGGCGGGTTGTGCCTCCAGCTCCGACTTCAGGTTGCGCAGGGTGGCCCGGATGTTCTTGCGCTGGAACTCGGCGAACGTGTGCCCGCTCGTCGCGATCCTGTCGAACGTGTTGGCCACCGGGTCTGGCCAGCTGCGCCGGTCGTCGGTCCATGTCTCCGTCACCTCGGTGCCCTCGGGCACGGCGGCGAAACGATACTCCCAGGTGGCGATCGGGCCGCGCAGCCACGGGCGGCGCAGGCCTATGGCGTGGACCTTGAACCGGAAGACCTGGTCCGGGTCGGCGGCCGTCACCGTGCAACGGGTCGTCCAGCGGAACGGACCGCGCTTGTTGTGACCGTCGAAGACCATCCCGACCCTAGTCGCGGTGCCGGGACCCTCGGTCGGGGTCGCGCCCAGGTTCTCCGGGCTCCAGCGGCCCATGAGAGCGGGGTCGGAAACGTGCTGGTAGACCGTCGACGGGTCGGCCGCGACGATGATGGTGTCGCAAACGCTGAACGTGCGGGGCATGTGGCTCCCTCCTAGGAGGACGACGGTAGCGGCCGCCGCTCCACCCGGACCCCGGGCCCCCACCTCGGAGTCCGTCGGATCTCTCGCAGGGGCCGCGCCGGCACCCGTCAGGCCGTTCCGGCATCCGGTGCCGCAGGCGTCGTAGACGGGGATGGGGAGCGGGTCACAGGCGGCGGCACCGCGGTCCTGGGCGGCGGCGGCCAGATCACCGGCTGCCCCTGGACACTTTGGTTCCGCCCTTGTGGTGACCCTCGCCCAGCAACCACGCCTGCCGAAACGGCCTGCCCCCCGGCCGCGCAACCGTCCCTGCGGCGAAGCCGGGAGCCGTCGGCAGTGCCGCAGCGCCACGCCTCCCTGGCCTTTTTGATCGCCGCAGAATGGGGTTCGTGGGCTGAGGAAGAGGTTTTACGCGCGGGACAGCCTCGCCAGTCTCTACCGACCGGAGTCGATGCTCACCTGGGAGGGCCATCAGATCCAGGGGGCGAGCAACATCATCGCGCAGCTCAAGAAGCCCGAGATGAAGGTCGTCAAGACGCAGGTCACCTCGATCGACTCGCAGCCCGGGGCGAACAACAGCGTCGGGGTCCTCGTCACCGGCAACCTCGCCATCGACAACGCCTTCGACAAGCCGATGCAGTTCACCCGGGCATTCACCCTGGCGCCGATTCCTGGCCAGGGCCGGGGGCTTCTTCGTCTACAACGACATCTTCCGCCTCATTCTCGGCTAGTACTCCGACCCCGCCGGCCCTGTGCAGGGCGGTCAGCGGATCCTCAGGCCCGCTCCCGACGCTGCACAGGAGGGCCGCGCCACAGCGAGGGCCAGCATGCTGGGACTGCGCGATCTGACAGAGCAGGACGCCGACGCCGTCCGTCGCATCTACGCCGGCAGGGCGGTCGCCGACATGTGGTTCGGCCAAATGAGCAGCGCCCAGGCCCATGACCACGGGCGCGAATCGGGTGACCTGATCGGCGTCCTCCGACGCCATGCCGTCCACGCTGCCCGAACCCCGCGCACCACAGCGACGGCCTCCGGCCCGTCCTGCTCGCACCCGCCGCCGAGGTCGCCCGCCGCGCCTTCGAGGACTGCCGGTACATCGAGGGCCGGGTCCTGGCCGAGCCGAAGCGTGCGCGGCCGGGCCGTGGCAGATGGGTTCGTCGGTGTGGAGGATCGGGCCGCTGAGGCCGAGGAGTCGGGTGAGCTGGTGGGAGGGGTGGACCTGGGCTTGAGGCACGGGGGTGGGCCCGGCCGAGCACACGGATGTCGTGCTGCGACCCCCGGGTGGTGTGCGTTGCCGTCAGGTGGTCAGGTGGTCAGGAAGGTGCGGAGGGCGTTTGCGAAGTCGTCCGGGGCGTCGTGGTGGACGACGTGTCCCGCTACGAGTTCGACGCGGTGGACGCGGCCGGGATGGCGGGCGTGCATCTCGCGGGCGTGGTCGGGGGTGATCTCGTCGCTGTGGGTTCCGTGGACGAGGAGGGTCGGACAGGAAACGGCGGTCCAGTCGGCCCAATGGTCGCCGGTGAGGGCCTGTTGGGAGGCGACGGTGTCGTCGATGTCGAAGGAGAATCCCCACCCGCCGGCCTTCTTGCGGAAGGAACACTCCAGGTAGGGCGCAGCAGTTCCGAGCGTTTGGACCAGGGCTTCACGGGTGGGTTGTGGTCCGGGCAGGCGGCGGGTGAAGGCCGTGTCGATGTCGACGACGGCGCCGATGTCCTCGACGACCAGGGCGGTGACCTGTCCGGGGTGACGGGCAGCGTATTGGTAGGCGTTGACCCCACCGAGGGAGTGCCCCACCAGCGGCAGTGGGCCGAGCCCGAGGTGGTCGTGGAAGGCGGCCACGTCCGCGACGTAGTCTTCCCGGCCGTAGGAATCGGCGCGATCGGATTCCCCGTGCCCGCGCTGGTCCAGCGCCAACACCCGCCAATCCGGGGAGAGCAGGGCGGCCAAGGGAGCGAACGCCGCGGCCTCGTTGTAGTGCCCGTGCAGGGCCATGACGGGCTGGCCGGGCCCACCGAAATCGAGGTAGGACAGACGACGGCCGCGGTGAAGGAAGGAATGGCGCACGCCTGTGATCGTAGGAACCCCCGCCCGTGCGAGAAGCACCACCCCCCAGCCCCAGGTCATCGGCGCCGGTGCCGGCGGGCCCCGAGGGCAGGGGCGGTGCCGGCCCCTCGAGGGGACTCGATGTGCGTCCGGGAGACGGGAAAGCCCCCGCCTGGTCCGGACTCCCGGGGGCGGGAGCCTTGTCGGTCAGCGATTCGGAACCGGGGTGATTCGGAGAGGCGGCGGCGTGGGCTCCCCGGCCGGTTCTCGGGTCGGCACGTCCTCGTCGTGGCCGGTCCAGCAGCCCCATCGCCAGGCGACGGTGAACGTCGGCGTCTGCGAGGCGGACCCGGGCGCACACCAGGCATCCGGCTTGCCCTCGTCCGACGCCTGGGAGCCCTGCACGTAGCCGTCGGTGAAGTTCGTGGTCAACCCGGCGGCGAGGAGGAGCAGGGCGACGCGGACGAGGTAGGCGGCCCACGCGGGCGGCGCGGGCCTGGGGGCGAGCCCGAAGTAGGACGTGCCGTGCCGGCGACCAGGCAGGCCGGGCGGCAGGACGGGCTTCGAACCGGTCACAGTGCCCACTTCTTCGGCTCGGCGATCGAACTCGGCCCGTAGACGGCCGTGGCCGGGCGCGTTCCCTTGGCACGGCGAACATGATGTTTCCCCGAAGGCAGTCACCGGCCGCGAGCTTGGAGTTGTCGGCGAATTCCGGCTCCGTGCCGCCGGACGCGTACTCGTGCTCGTAGCGGACGCCGTCATCGGTCGCGAGCTGCCAGGCCGTTGAGTTGGCGGTGATGGTGGCCCCCGTCACCAGGCACACCTTGACCTCCAGGGCCGCCCACTCGTCGCCCTGCGCGCCGGCCGAGACCTCCGCGGGGGTCTGGCCCGCCTTCGCGGGCTGGACGTATCCCAGGACGGTGGCGGTGGTCTCGTAATCGCCCTGCGCGGGACCGCCGAACCTGTTGATGAACGTGTCCCCGAGGCTGAGCGGCTTGTTGACGGCCGGGGCCGACGTCGTCGGGGCGGCGGTGCCGGGCGCCGCCGTGGCCTTCGAGACGGTGGGCTTGGGGTCGGGCTCGCCGGGGCCGGATCAGCCGGTGACGAGAACCGCGAGCGTGGCGGCCGCGACGGCGCTGCGTATCACGGTGTGCGGAGATGCGGGCATGGTGGAGTTCCTTGTGGTGACCGTTCGGCGGGGGAGCTCGCGCAGAGTAGACCTAACGTTGATCAAGCCAGACACGTCCAGAACGTGAAACAGCCTCTGCCAGGCCGGGAATTACCGGGACGAAGGTTGCGTCGTGTGGGGGCTACCCAGGTTCGGCGGTCCGCGGAGGACGCCGTCACGTGCGAGGAGTCCGGGCGCGTAGGAGTTCGGGGGCGGCGGTGAGGTGGACGAGGGTGCCCTCGTCCCTGTCGCGCGGTGCACGCCGGCAGGTGGATGTGCCGGGCTCCACTTCCCAAGGGCTGTGTGTGGGGGGCGGTAGACGGATAGCTTGCGAGGACATGCCGTATTCGGAGAGTGAAGGCCCAGATGAAGAAGTTCCAGAGTGTTGTGCTGGCGGCAGCGGTCACGGTGGCGCTGGGAGCCTGCGACTCGTCGCAGACGGACGGCTCGCCCCGGCCCAAGGACGGCAAGCCGTCCGCAACGGGTGAAACGGCGTCGTTGACGCCCAGGGCCGAGCAGGCACAGGTTCCGCCCGCGTTCGACGGCAGTAAAGGGTGGGCTGTGATGCAGGGGGAGCGGTTAACCCAGCCGACCGTTGCCCCGCATGCTCAGCTGGTGTTGTTCCGCAAGACGTACGAGGACGGAGCTGCGTTCGGGGTGGAAGCCCGCGACGCCCGTACCGGAGCCGTCCGCTGGTCGAGCGCTCCCTGGAAGCCGAGTGAGCGCACGGCCGAGTTCCAGGCAGACGACGTGAAGCTCTTCGTGACCAGCAAGGACGGTAAGGACCATGCCGTCCTCGTGGCCGCGGTTCAGGAGGGGAAGGACGCGATCTCCCGGGGCAGTGCCATCGCCAGGGCCTCGGTCTTCCCTGCCGATTCCTCCGGCAAGAACGTGGCTCCGGCACGGCAGGTGAGCATCCCGGGAGTGGGGAGCAGCGCCCGCCCCCACGACGCGAACGGCACTCTCGCGTTCGGCAACGACAAGGAAGTCACAGTCGTCGACATGACGACCGGAGTGCTCGCCTCACCCCAGGACTCACGCAGCCGGGACTACCTGCTGAGGATCACCGGGTCCGTGAACGGAACCTTCCACATGGCGGATGCGTGGCCGGGGCAGGCCATCGTCCCCGCCGGAGCGCAAGAGTCGAGCGGGATCGAGAACGGAACAGCGCACGGTGTGCGCGGCGGATATGTCGTGGCCCAGTGGCCGTCCAAGGACGAGGCGTATTCCGCGCTCGGGCTGCCGATGAACCATGTGTGGGCACTGCATGACGAAAGCCGGGGCAACCCCGTGTACGCGCTGCCCTGCAACGGCGTGAACGAAGCTGCGGTTGGCTCGGAGAACCGGGCCGTACTCAGTGACAACGGGCGCTATCTCGTCACCGCGTACACGGCCTTCGACCTCCAGGCCAAGAAGGGCTACTGCTTCGGGGGCACCCAGGACACCGCCCGGGTGGACTTCATGGGGGTGGACAACGCCGGCACGGCGTACGGCAAGGCCAGGACGCCGAGCGGAACGGGCATCCCCGTCTCCGTCGACATCGCCACCGGAACCCACGCCGAACTCAGCGGCGTCACCCTCCCGACCCGGGTATCCGGCGATGTGGCCCTGTACGAATCGGCGCCGCAGAACGAGAACGCCCCTGCGGCTGACCTCGCCCACCACGCCGTCCTCAGCGTCTATCCCAAGCGCTGACCTGCTGGCCGGACCCCGAGCAGCACACGCTGTCTGGATGGGTTCGCCGTCGTGCGGACGACAGGTCCGTGGCAACCGCCTGCGCATGCGATCACGATGCGGCGGGGTCCGGCGGCAAGGCTGGCATCGTTGGTGAGGTTTGCGAGGAACTCGCGGGCGCCGGGGTGTTCAGGACGACGTTCCGGACGCGGGGTGGAAACCGTCGAGGTCGAGGATGCCGCGGGCGGGGGCCGGGTCTCGGAGCCGGTCGCGGACGTCCTC
>NZ_JARAYQ010000347.1:0-6938 GCF_033794505.1 Streptomyces sp. MB09-01
GCCGGGGGGAAGGGCTGGCCGGGGCGCGGCCCCGACCAGCCCTTCCCCCCGGCCGGTCGGGGCCTTTTCTCTCTTCCTCACGCGGGCAGCGGACCCCTGCGGCACCGCGGCGCCGAACGGGCCGTCGTGCCCCGCTGGCCGAGGGCGTGCCGTCCTCCCGGCAGTGCCGTGTCGGCGAGCTTGCTACACGGCCGGCCGCCGCAGCTCACACGAGGCGGGCGCCGAGGAGAACGACGAGAAGCGCGAGAGTCGGCAGCGCTCCCGCCCGGGCGCGTGGGGGAGCCGTGTACTTCGGCTGGGCGGCCCGGGCCGGCTGCCGCGCGTTCTTGTCTTCCCGGTGAGGAAGAGGCGCGGGCGGGGCGGCCGGTGTGTGCAGGGACGGTTCGCCGTCCACCGGGGTGAGGACAGGGCCGGCAGTCCACTGCTCAGGGCCCCATGCGCCATGGGTGCTTGTGTCGTAGGGGGCAGCCGCCCAGGCTTCGTAGCCGTATGCGTCGTGTTGGCGCTCGGGGCGCGCGGTCGCGTCTTCCTGGTAGCCGTGCGGGGCGGGCTGGGTGCCCGCGAAGTCGTGCCCGAACAGTGCGTCGTAGGTGAGCTGGTCGGGGGTCCAGTAGCCGTATCCGTACGGCCGGCGTTCGGCGGTTCCCTGCGGGGGGACCCACTGGGGAGGGCTCGCCGCTTCGGGGTTCCGTGGCCGCTGCCGCCGTTTCGGCGGTGGGGTTGGGCGGAAGCGGGATGTAGACGTATTGCGGCGTGTGCGCGTGGCTGAGCTGCGTTGCCAGGGCGGCAACGGCGGGCTTCTCCTCGAGGAGCCGGAGGTTCTGCTCGCGCAGGACGCAGACCTCCGTCTGAAGCAGGCCGGCCTGCGGGGTGCCGCCGCAGAGGGGGCGGCGGCGGGGTGGTCCGTCACGGGGTGGCGTTCGCCGACCGGGGTAGAGGGAGGAGGTATGTGCAAGCTGCACGACTGCGGGGGAGTCGTCCCCGTCTCCTGGTGCGCCGAGCACGGGGACGCGGTTGGCCCGGTGATGGAGTGGCACCCCGGCGGCGGAGTCCGGTGCGGAACTGCGCACCCGATCGCTCACCAGTCACTGACCCCGTGACCGATCGGCCACGGCATCGGTCACCGGAAGAGCACCGACTGTCAAGTGCCGAGATGGAGTGGCATGACGGGGCTGCCTACGTCGGTCTTACTTGAGACACGGGCCACTACCTGTGGACCTTCTCAAGACGAAAGGCACGTAAATGGGCACCAGGCTGGCAAAGGAAATTCGGGTTACCTTGAAAGAGATAAGGTGCTCGAAGGTTGGCGACGACGACGGAGACACCCTTGAAATCTATGGCCATCTGGACGCGCTGGGCGTATTCGTAGATGCAAACGGGCATTTCCAGCCAGGATTCACGGGAACGCTGTGGCGCCGTCAGGATAACGACGTAGTCCGAATGGCTGAGACTAACCAACTTTTCCCGAACACGTCTGCAACATTCCTCGTCTTCGAGGGTGACTTCTTGTGGGTTGGTGGTCACCTCAAAGAAGACGATGATTTCGACGCAGATGACGATATGGGCATTCGGCACCAGGCAATACTCTATAGGAACATAGCCAGTACCGGCTCCGGTCACGTTAGCGTTAAATTTAACCAGTCTGGCCAAGCAGTTGAAACAAAGTTCGGAATCGAAGTGCTGCGGGAATTCCGCGCAGAGGTCCCGTAGCCGAGTTCGTCACCACCAACCAGTCCCAGCAGCCGTCCGTCCCGCAGCCCTCGGGTCCGGACCCGGTGCTGCTCCTGGTGCTGGGGATCGTCGTCGTCCTGGTCCTCGGCGCCACGTTCTACCTGTGCATGGTCCACCCGTCGTTGGCCGCCCCGATCGGCGCCGTGGGCGGGATCGCCTCGGCGCTGGCCACCGCGTTCGGGGTCGCGATCGCGCTTCGCCGACGATGACGCACACCGTGGCGGAGTAACGCACAGATTGACGATTCCCCATGTCAGAGCGGTGCGGGCGTCTGCTGGCCGGATGCAGTGAGTACGTGGAGCGGGGCCGTCACGAACCGGTGGCGGCCCCGCTTCGCTGTGCTCGGGACCGGGCGCCAGGCGTCCTCCGGGCGAGTGAATCCGGCCCCCGTGTACGCGTAGGCGACTTGTGCGGTGTGCCTACAACTCGCCCCGGAATCATGCCTATTGACATCAATCGGGATCTTTCGGCATGTTTCGGGCGCGGCCCGGTCGGGTCGCCGATGTGCGGAGTGGAGTGGGGTTCATGGTGCGTTCGGTGCGTGAGGTGTTCGACGAGGGGCAGGCGGCGAGCCGGCTGCGGGTGCCGGTCGCGGCGTGGCGGTGGGCGACCGGCTCGGGTCTGGTCCCGGCCGCGGACGTCGGGCCGGGCCGGTGGTCGCGTGCGGTGGTGGAGGCCGCCGACCCGGAAGCGGTCCGCGCCGCGCTGCGGGGTCCTCGGGGGCGGGGTGGGCCGCGGACCGGTTGACGGAGGCGCTCGGCACCCCGTTGCCGCGGTGCCGGCCGCGGGTGACGGCGGCTGCGGTCGGTCACCTGGTCCGGGCCGGGCTCCTCGTCTACCTCGGCGGTGAGGTCGAGTTCCCCGACGTCCACCCGGACCAGGTCAACACGCTCGCCCGCCGCCGGGACCTGCCCGCCCTGCTCGACCGGCACGTCCCCCTCGGCCCCGACCAGGCTGCCCGCCGGCTCGGCGTCCGCCGGGCCGACTTCGACGCCGCGGTGCGGCTCGGGTTCCTCTCCCCGGTCGGCACGGTGGAGGTCGACTACAAGTCCCACGGCGGGTGGACCACGGTGCCGCTCTACTCCGCCCAGGACGTCGCCCTGCTCCCGCTCGTCTGGCCGCTGGTGGACTGGCAGGCGGTGGCCACCGTCCGGCCCGGGCGTCGTTCTCCGCTCGCCGCTCTCACCCCGCTCGTCCCGGGCGAGGACCGGGTGCTGCTGGCGGAGGTGGGCGGATCGCAGGGGTGGGCCGGGCCGCGGCCGCGAACTGGCGCCGCCGGCACGACGACTTCCCGGCGCCGGTGGGCGGTACGGAGACGAGCCCGGAGTTTGACCGAGCCGCGGTCGTTTCCTGGTTGCTGGCCCACGGCAAGATCGCCGTACCCACGGAGACCCCGTCTGCCGCCCTGGTCGTCGCCGGAGCAGGCGGCGGTACGCGCCGTCCGGCTCGAGGACCCGCACCTGCTCCTGGCCGACGACGCCGAAGACGAGGACCGCCTTGGCTTTGTACACGAGTAGCGACGTCGTTTTGACGCGACATTGGGAGTCGCACGCTCGCGCGAATAGACGGTGTTCACGAGAACGGGAGGCAGTCGTCCCGGTCTTCGATCCACGGCCGCTTGAAGTCCGCGTATGGCGAGGAGGCTCGCGCCGGCCTGCCGAAGTGTGGCGTTCTTCGCGGCCTCCCCGGCCGGGAAGGGGCTGTGGTCAGTCTGTCGAGGCCCCTGCCACGTCGCCCCAAGCCTGTCTTGCCCCAGATTCTCGGCTGAGTTGACAGTCGCCTGCTGTCAGGTGCTCAGCGACTATTCGCCAGGCTTCGCCAGGGCACGTCACATGGTCCGCCACCTACGCCCGGGTGTCAGGTAGACGTGAGGCGTCGTCCCAGCCTGAGGAGTGGGCGTGCCTGCCAACTGCAGTCTTCCGGAGGGAGGTGAACATGCAGAAGCGGGCCAAGCGGCCGGACCAGCGCAAGCGGATCGGCCCAGACATCCGGGCGCAGGTGATCATTGCTGTGCTCGGCGCGGTCACATCGATCGCAGGGTGTGTGGCGGAGTTCGCGCGTTAGCAGCGATGTGGGCAGGTGAGGTACCGGACGGCAAGTCGCGGCCTGTGTGAAGCGGGCCCGACCGGCACATGATCGGCCGGACCCACCTCGACGCCCCGCACACCGCGGCCGGGGTTCTGGTTGCACAGAACCCCGGCCGCACTCGCGTACGGCCTCCAGCAGAACCGGAGAGGCATCTCATGTGCCAATTATCGCGTTCCCCCGACGGATAGCCCCATGGCGAAGGATGGCGCGGCCTTGCGAACGAAGTCCCATCACCGGTCAGGGGTCCGGCCTTGATAGACCCCCGCGGCGCTGAGGATCGACCCGAGGCCCCGGCTCCTGGGGTCGTTTCCGCAGTTCGGCGGTCGGTACCCGCCGGAGTCATGTCCGGCTCGCCCTAGCTACTGGCCAGTCAGCTGCCCCGTGGTGTCCCAGCGGGGATTTCGGAGCCTGATCGCCATGAGTGACTCCCGAACTCATCGATATCGATCACGGCGGTGGCGCCAAGACGACTCCCGAAGTCGCGAACAAGCGACTCCCGTTCTCGCGTCCAACGCCAACCGCCTGTCCGGATGGTCCACCGACGAGGACGCCGACGCGCTCGCCGCCCTGTCGGCAGGCACGTTCGGGCTGACCGTGAAGCATCTGGCCGCGCCCGGGACACCGCCTCTGGCCGTCCTCGGCGAGGCACGCGTGATCGACCGGTTCCGATCGGGCACGGGAGGCCTGCGCCTGACGATCGCCTGGCCGGCCGGCCTGCGCGGCACCGCCGCGTCAGGGCCGGGGGGCGGGCTGGTCCGCCACGGGATCGCGTACGCGGGGCCGGGCGCGGCCTGCGTATGCAGGCGGCACGACTGCGGTGGCCTGGTGCCCGTCTCCTGGTGCGCCGAGCACGGCGACGCCGCTGGGCCGGTGTTGGAGTGGCACCCCGAAGGCGGGATCCGTTGCACGGACCTGCGCCTGGGTCGTCTGGCCAGCGGCAGCCCTGTCCGCGGATCTACTGGATGAGGTGGGGGAGGGAGCCTGCGTCCCGGAGCTGGGTGATGCGGGCGGCGGTTTCGTCGGGTCCGTAGACGTCGATGATGCGGGCGACGGCGCTGATGGCGTAGGTGGCGATCCACTGGGCGTCATCAAGGTGGTGGCGGGGGGCGGCTCCGTCGTTGGCCAGGGCCATGACGGTGTCCGCGACGGGTCCGTGCATAGCGACGTGCTGGAGCCAGGCCCGTCCTGCAGGCCCGAGGACCACCGGCCGGTGGAGGGAGACGTCCGGGTGGGCGAGGACGGCATCGTGCAGCAGCCCCGAGAGCTGCTGGCGCGCGTAGGTCGAGGTGGTCGGGCAGACGGCGGTGTCGGCCGTGGCGGAGGCGATGGCCTCGGCGTCGTGGGTCAGGTGGGCCAGCATCAGGTCCAGGGCGGCCGTCTCACCGGCGATCTGCTGCGTACTGATCATGCCCGGTATAACGACGAAGCCCGCTGTCCGGGAGTGCCCTGCTCGGTGTCACACAAGTGGGTGGGACACCGGGCAGGCTCCGGTTAGGGTCGCTTCAGCCCGTGCCGATATGGCGTGCGCGGGTCAGGCCCGGTGCCCACCCGTTGGGGGCAGTACCACCGGGCCGACCCATCCGTCAGAACGAGACGTCGATGTAGTCGATGTCAGTGAATTCGACTTCGAGCTGGTCGGCGCGGGTTCCGCCGTCCTTGAAGTAGATGTCCTGGAGGCCTTCGGCGACGATCGCCCGGAGTTCCGGGTCTGGGGCGCCTTGTTGCTGGGCGTCGAAGAGGCGCTGCGCGTAGGCGGGTGGGAGGTGGACGGTCAGCCGGCGCATGCGGCCGTCGTCCGTGGTGCCGATGGGTGCGGTGTAGCCGAACCGGGCGCGGGTCTCGACGGTGATGCCGGTGCGGGTGGCGGCTTCCTTGCGCCGCCGGTTGCGCACCACGGGCTGCCAGCGTGCGCGTACGGCGGTGTCGATGCGGTCGGTGATGGCCTTGGGTGGGGTCTTGCGTTCGCCGGTGCGGTAGCGCTCGACGGACCGCTGGGTGATGCCGAGCTCGGCGGCCACGGCCCTGGTGGTCTTCAGCTTGCCCATCAGGAAGTTGATGCGGCCCTTCAGCGTCTTGGGCGGCTCCCGCGTGAACGTCTCGCGGTCCGCGCGCTCCAGGGCGTCGTCGATGTCCCCCACGGCTTCTATTCTCCTTCGTCGGTGACGGCGTCGCCGCCCTTGATGTGGCGGGCGGGGTTGTGGCCCTTCTCCATGAGGTCGACGGCCCACGCCATCTCCTGGACGCCTTCGACCTTCGCGAGGCCTGGCGTTGTCCCGAGGCGGAAGGCGCCGGGGAGGGGCTTGCCGGAGGTGGTGTAGGGGAGGAAGTCGAGCGGGGAGGGTCCGGACGACGCGTAGACGACGCAGTCGGACAGGACGCCGAGCGGGTACTGGCCGGTGGCCTTCGCGGTGTTGGCCATCTTGCGGTGCATGTTGACCCGCGCCTTGGAGATGACCGCGGCCCGGATGTCGGGCCGCCACGTCGGCCGCTCCAGCGCCGGCCACCGCTCCCCGTCGCGGTAGTGCCGTCCCTGGGGGCGCTCGCGGAGCTTGCCGATACCGCCCTTGACGGTGGCCTTGATCGCGGCCAGCACGGCCGCCATCCCCGGGTCGACCTGCTTGTGCTGCTCCATGGCGGCGAGGAACTGCCGGTCGTCCAAGTCCGGCGTGACGCCGAGGTCGGCGAGCGTGTCGGCGTACGCGGTCTTGAGGCGGTCGTGCCACGGATCCAGATAGGCGCCGGTCTCCCTGCGCAGGAACGCCTCGATGGGGGAGACGTCGTAGCCGAGTTCCTGGGCGTAGGCGAGGGTGTGGGTCTGGTACCAGGCCGGCCCGGTCGGCCGCTGCCCGGACGGGGTGAACGGCGAGGGCAGACGCGGGTCCAGCTCGATGTGTGAGAGGTCGACCAGCCAGGAGCCGGGGATCTTCTTGTTGAACTTCGGCGCGTGGAAGTGGTCGGGTGCGGAGAGGCCGACGACCAGGCGGGCGGAGGCGGCGAGGAACGCGGTGTTCAGGTCCAGGCCGACCGCGTACGGCAGCAGGCACTCCTCATCCGACAGCAGCTGGGGGTCCCGCACCCACTGGAACGCCTCCTCGTCCAGGAACCCACCGGCCCACCCC